>JBFIHN010000096.1:0-9789 GCA_041601775.1 Acidimicrobiales bacterium | reverse complement strand
GCACGGCGCAGGTCCCCGACCGAGGCGGTGTCGTCGACCTCCACCCGGCAGTCGAGGCGCGTTGCCCGTCGATCGTGGCCGACCCGGAGCTCGACGAGGAGTTCGATCCGGTCAGGATTGCACCAAACGCAGCCCGGCCGGGGACAACCCCGCGCCCTCCTGGAACGGCAACTCGACCACGAACTCGGTCAGATGGGCCGGGAAACGGTGCTCCGACGTGAGCACCGGCCGTCCACCGGCGTCGACGCTGACCCGTTCCACCACGAGCATCGGGGAACCCACCGGGACCTCGAGCAGCGCGGCGTCGCGTTCGTCGGCCAGGGCCGCGCCGATGGTCTGGGTCGCGTGATCGAAGTCGACGGGCAGGAGTTCGTAGAACGTCGCCGACTCGACGTCGTCGCGGCTCAGCGACGACCCGAGATCGGCGGGACACCACACGGTCACGAGCGCGAACGGGAGGCCGTCGGCGAGGTTGACCCGCACCACCACCAGCTCGTCGACGCCGTCCCGAGTGCTGAACCCGAACGACACCACTCGACGCTCGGACACCCTGCCCTGGTCGGTCAACTGCCCTTCGATCGTCGACAGGGCACCGAGCGACTGGCGGACGGTCTCCCCCGCCACGAACCAGCCGTACCCCTGTCGGGACGCCACCAGGCCGTCGTCGCGCAACAACTCCAGCGCCTTCCGGACCGTCACCCGGCTCACGTCATAGGATCCGGCAAGTTCTGCCTCGGACGGCAGGACGGCACCCGACCCCAGATCGCCTGCTGCGATCCGGCGGCGGAGGTCGTCGGCAATCGTCCGGTATCTGATTTCCCTCACTTGTCTCATAGTTGTCTATGATCAAGTCGAACGCAAGTACACACGTCTGCGAAAGTGACCCTCATGCCTGTGACCTCCTCCACGCCCATCGAACTCGTGCAGGCCGTGTACGACCGACTTCCCGAGTCGGCGGGCATCGCCCGGGAGCGCCTGGGGCGGCCGGTCACCCTGGCCGAGAAGATCCTCGTCAACCACCTGCGCGACCGCCGGGGGCAAGAGCTCGAGCGGGGGCGTTCCTACGCCGACTTCGACCCGGACCGGGTCGCCATGCAGGACGCCACCGCCCAGATGGCGCTCCTCCAGTTCATGACGGCGGGCCTCGACGAGGCGGCCGTGCCGTCGACGGTCCACTGCGACCACCTCATCCAGGCCAAGGTCGGCGCCCTCAAGGACATGGCCGTCGCCGTCGACACCAACGCCGAGGTCTACGACTTCCTCGAGACCGTCAGCCGCCGGTACGGCCTCGGGTTCTGGAAGCCGGGATCGGGCATCATCCACCAGGTCGTGCTCGAGAACTACGCCTTCCCCGGCGGCATGATGATCGGCACCGACAGCCACACCCCCAACGCCGGCGGCCTGGGCATGGTCGCCATCGGTGTGGGCGGCGCCGACGCGGTCGACGTGATGACCGGGTTCCCGTTCAACGTGCGGTGGCCAAAGCTGATCGGCGTGCACCTGACCGGGTCGCTGAACGGGTGGACGGCCCCCAAGGACGTCATCCTCAAGGTCGCCGAGATCCTGACCGTGAAGGGCGGGACCGGCGCGATCGTCGAGTACTTCGGCGAGGGTGCCGACTCGATCACCGCCACCGGCAAGGGCACCATCTGCAACATGGGCGCCGAGATCGGTGCCACCACGTCGCTGTTCCAGTTCGACGAGAACATCGCCGCCTACCTGAAGTCGACGGGCCGTGAGGCCATCGCCGACGCCGCCAACGCGGTCGCCGGCGACCTCCGGGCCGACCCCGAGGTGCTGGCCAACCCGGGCGACTTCTTCGACGAGGTCATCGAGATCGACCTCTCGACCCTGGCACCCATGATCAACGGCCCGCACTCCCCCGACCGGGCCCACACCGTGGCCGGGGTCGGCGACACCGCCGTCGCGGAGGGCTGGCCGGTCGAGATCAGCGCCGCCCTCATCGGTTCGTGCACCAACTCGTCCTACGAGGACATCACGCGGGCGGCGTCGATCGCCCGCCAGGCCTCGGCCAAGGGCCTGAAGGCCAAGACGCGGCTGTTGATCACGCCCGGTTCCGAGCAGGTGCGGGCCACCATCGCCCGTGACGGCCTGCTCGACGACCTCGAGGCCATCGGCGGCGAGGTCCTCGCCAACGCCTGCGGACCCTGCATCGGCCAGTGGGCCCGCCCCGACCAGAACCTCGACGAGCCCAACACGATCGTCAACAGCTACAACCGCAACTTCCCCAAGCGCAACGACGGCTCGGCCAACACGCTGAGCTTCGTCACGTCGCCGGACACGGTCATCGCCATGGCGCTCGCCGGGCGGATCGACTTCGACCCCCGGACCGACACGCTGACCAACGACGACGGCGAAGAGGTCCGCCTCGACGAGCCCGTCGGCCTCGACCTCCCGCCCCAGGGCTTCGACCCCGGCGAGGACACGTTCATCCAACCGCCCGAGGACGGCACCGACGTCGACGTCATCGTCTCGCCCACCTCGGACCGCATCCAGCTGCTCGAGCCGTTCGAGCCGTGGAGCGGTGAGGACTTCCTCGGCCTCCCGGTCGCGGTCAAGGCCCAGGGCAAGTGCACCACCGACCACATCTCGATGGCCGGCCCGTGGCTCAAGTTCCGTGGGCACCTCGAGAACATCTCCGGCAACCTCTACCTCGGCGCCGTCAACGCCTTCACCGGCGAGGCCGGCACGGGCAAGGATCCCGTCGACGGCACCGTCAAGCCGTTCCCCGAGGTGTGCAAGAGCCTGCACGAGGCCGGACGGGCGTGGGTCGCCATCGGCGACGAGAACTACGGCGAGGGCTCGTCCCGCGAGCACGCCGCCATGGAGCCCCGGTTCCGCAACTGCGCCGCGGTGTTCGCCCGTTCCTTCGCCCGCATCGCCGAGACCAACCTCAAGAAGCAGGGCGTGTTGGCGCTGACGTTCAGCGATCCCGCCGACTACGACAAGATCGGCGAGGACACCCTCATCGACATCGTCGGTCTCGCCGACTTGGCACCCGACCAGCCGGTCACCGTCCGTCTCAACCAGCCCGACGGCTCGGTCGACGAGATCACGACCACCCAGACGCTGTCGCCGGAACAGATCGAGTGGTTCAAGGCCGGCTCGGCCCTCAACATCATCCGCAAGCGAGGCGGCGCCTGACCGTCGGCGCATCCCACGCCTTTCTCGGTCGTCTGGTTCCCGCCAGCGGGAATCAGACGACCGAGATCGTCGAGGTGCGAGCCCGAACGGTGTCGACGATCTCGTCGACGAGTGAGACCGCACGGTCCAGGTAGTCGTCCCAGACGAACCGGACGACGCCCCAACCCATCCGCGTGAGGATGCGGTCGCGCTCGCGGTCACGCCGAGCGGTCTTCA
The DNA here is from genome assembly GCA_041601775.1 of Acidimicrobiales bacterium. Lineage (GTDB taxonomy): Bacteria > Actinomycetota > Acidimicrobiia > Acidimicrobiales > Salinilacustritrichaceae > Salinilacustrithrix. Next base: position 6,408 of record JBFIHN010000096.1, on the reverse strand, counting down.
TGCGGGCCATGTGGTCCCGCCCGTCGAGTTCCACATCGAGGCGAACCGATGGCCACGCCACGTCGAGTTCGATGGCGCGCTCGCCCGGTGGCCGCACCACGTGGTGGAGGACCGGCGATTCCACGTCGACGCTGGCGAGATCGCGGAGGACGAGCCGCTCGAACTCGGAGTCGGGAACCTCCCGACTCATGGCCCCCAGCGCCCGCCGGAAGGTGGCGATGCCGGGCCGTCCGCGCTGGGCGTGGGTGTGCAAGACGTCCACGAGCGCACCGAACGACATCGGCAGGTGACGCTGACAGGCATTGATCCGGGCGACGATCGGGTCGTGATCTCGGCCGATCGAGGCGTCGAGCAGCGCACGGGCGACCCCCACCACCGGAACACCGTCGAGGACACCCGGATTGGCGAGGTGAAGATCGCTCGACCGGATCAGGCGGCACGTGCGAGAGGTCCGACGACCTCCCCGGCGTGCGACGGCGACCACCGGTTGGCGCGGTGCGTCGAGCTCCGGACACCACAGCGCAAGGGCGGAGTCGCCGGTCGCCAGCGCGCCGCGACCGCCGCCGAGCACCTCGACCATGAGCTGCTGAGCAACGGTCCGCGGCGTGCCGGCGATGGCGTACACGCCGAGCCGGCGGCGTTCGATGGTGCCGGCCTCGGCAGCGCGGCCGAGCCAGCTCGAACTGGCGCCGGCGGCGAGTGCCTGTTCGAAGGTGAACGCTCCGTGCTGTCGCCACGCGATGGCTGCAACGAGATGGAACATGGGCACCCCCGATTCGAACGACCGGGGGAAGTCACGATCGACGATACGCAGGGGTACCGACAAGCAACGGCCGTCACCAGGAGCCGGCCGCTACTGGCCGACGTGGCCGGCCAGGGGCCGTTCCTTGCGGGCGGCCTTGGCCCGGTACGACTCGGCGTCGGCGCGCTGGAGGACCTCGCCGGGCTCGTCGCCCTTCCGGGCGATCCCCACGCCGACGCTGGCGCCGACCCGGATGACGTCGTCGGCGAGGCCGGTGATCGGGCTGCGGATGGCGCTCGAGATCCGGTCGGCCAGGAACGAGGCCTCTGTGGCGGTGCAGGCACGTCGGGTGACGACGACGAACTCGTCGCCGCCGAAGCGGGCCACCAGTTCGTCGGCGCGGCACGCGCTGCGGAGCCGACGGGCGACCGTCTGGAGCACCTCGTCGCCCACCTGGTGGCCGTACTCGTCGTTGACCGGCTTGAAGTCGTCGAGGTCCACGAACAGGATCGCCAGGTGGTCGTCGGCTCGCCTGCCGGGACGCAGCGTCGTGGCCAGATACCGGTCGAGGAAGCGCCGGTTGGGAAGGCCGGTGAGATGGTCGTGGGTGACCCAGTGGGCGATGTCGTCGGACGAGTCGTGCATGCCGAGCACCGCCTTGCGGGTGGTGATGTCCTCGACGTGGGCCACCAGGTGGCTGATCTCGCCGTCGGCGGCCCGGACCGGGGCGACGGTCAACTCGACCCAGACCTCGTGTCCGGCGCTGTGGATGTAGCGCTTCTCCATGCTGTAGCCCCGCCGGACGCCGTCGAGCACCTCGCCCAGCAACGCCTGGTCGATGGCGAGGTCGTCACGATGGGTGATCTCGGCGAAGTTCCGGCCGATCAACTCGTCCCGCTCGTACCCGCAGATCACCGTGAACGACTCGTTCACCTGGAGGAAGCTCCCGTCGAGCGCGACGATCGCGGTGGCCACCGGCGACCCCTCGAACACCGCCCGGAACAGCTCCCTCGACGCGTCGCGGTCCGCTTCGGCTGCTCGCAGGCTCGTCACGTCCTCGAGCGCGGCCACCGCCAACATCAGACGCCCGGCGTCGTCGACGGTCGGAACGATGCGGAGCCGCAGCGCCTGGTCGCCGCCGTCGATGTCGTGGACGGTCTCGACGTCCTGGAGCAACGCGGCCTCGATGTGGGCGTCGATCTGGTCACGCAGGGGCGCGGCGAGCCGGGTGAAGCGCTCGTTCTCGAACGACACGGTCGCATTCCCGCTGCGCACCTGCAGACCGACCGGGGCCGCGGCCGCGAGCGAGGACATGACGGCCCCGGAGTCGCGGTCGTGGCCGATGTCGACGAGCCACACCTGGAGCAACAGTCCGTCGTCGACCTCCTCGTGCACGTCGTGCACCGAGATCAGTAGCGACCGCTCGACCCCGTCGTCGCCGATCTGCACGCGTGCCACCGTCGATCGGGTCACTCCCTCGTGCGCGGTGCGGGCCAGGGTCTCGAGGACGTCGGCCAGGTCATCGGGATGGATCCAGTCGATGACCCGATCGGCGGCCTCGTCGGGCAGGTCGAGTCGACTCCGCTCCGGGTCGTACCACCGACGGATCGTCGTGCCGGTGACCTTGTCGACCAACAGGGTCGCGTCGGCACCGCTGGCCAGCAGTCGATCGACGGAGGACGCCCTCGAGCCCCGCATGCGCATCCTTCCGGTCCGGTCAGCCAGCACCCTGAGTTCTAGTGCGCCCACGTCGCCGCCCACCAGCACTCGGACCAGGATCTCCGCCGGTGCTTCGCGAACGGGTGCAGCTGTCCCATATACCCCATCGATGACTGCGGCCGACGCTGGCACACTTGACCGATGGGCACTCATCTCGTCACCGGGGTCGCAGGCTTCATCGGTTCGCAGCTCGCCGAGGCGCTGATCGCCGGGGGCGAGACCGTGCGCGGCGTCGACTGCTTCACGCCGTACTACGACCGCGCCGCCAAGGAGGCCAACCTCGCGTCGCTCCGGAATGCCCAGCGGTTCTCGTTCCACGAGGTCGACCTGCGCCACGACACGCTCGAACCGTTGCTCGACGGTGTCGACGTCGTGGAGCACCAGGCGTCGCAGCCCGGGGTGCGCCTGTCGTGGTCCGACGAGTTCCGCAGCTACAGCGAGTGCAACGTGCTGGCCACGCAACGACTGCTCGAGGCGTGTCGCCAGGTGGGCACCGGGCGCTTCGTCTACGCGTCGAGTTCGTCCATCTACGGGAACGCCGTGCGTTACCCGGTGATGGAGGACGACCTTCCCGGCCCGCACTCCCCGTACGGCGTCACCAAGCTCGCGGCCGAGCACCTGTGCAACCTGTACGCCAAGAACTACGGCCTCTCGACCGTCTCGCTGCGCTACTTCACCGTCTACGGCCCCCGGCAGCGGCCCGACATGGCCCATCACCGGCTCATCGAGAGCGCGCTCGACCAGACACCGTTCCCGCTCTACGGCGACGGCTCACACGTCCGTGACTTCACCTACGTCGGTGACGTCGTCCGCGCCAACACGAGTGCGGCGGCGGCAGACGTCGAGCCCGGCACGGTGGTGAACATCTGCGCCGGCGGCTCGACGGTCATGCGTGACCTCATCGACGCGGTCGGCGCCGCCGTGGGACAGGCGGTCGTGATCGACGAGCAGGCTCCCCAACCCGGCGACGTCGCCCGCACCGGCGGGAGCAACGCACTCGCCCTCGAAGTGCTCGACTGGAAGCCGGAGACGTCGCTGGCGGACGGCATCGCCGCGCAGGTCGCCTGGCACCGCGGTCAACGCAACGACTGATGCCACTCGACGGTCGAGCGCAGACCGTCGTCGACGGAGGTGGGTTCGAGCGACGGGAACAGCGCCCGGAGCTGCGTCTGGTCGGCCTGGGAGTGCGGGACGTCGCCCGCCCGCAGCGGCTGGTGCTCCCGCGGCAGCGGGCGGTCGAGGATCGCCTCCAACCGGGCCGCGATGTCGAGCAGCGTGTAGCGACCACCGAAGGCGAGGTTGACCGGCATCTCGTTGTTCATGCCCTGGCGCACCGCTTCACCGATCACGTGGCAGACGTCGGCGACATAGGTGAAGTCGCGTGACTGGCTGCCGTCGCCGTGGATCGGCAGCGGGTCGCCGCGCAGTGCCGCATCGACGAAGGCGGGGATGACCGCGGCGTAGGCGTGGCCGGCGGGTTGGAGCGGCCCGAACACGTTGAAGAACCGGAACGGCACGGCGGAGAACCCGAACACCCTGGCGTGGCTGAGCGTGTACTGCTCGGTCGCCAACTTCGAGACCGCATAGGGCGACATCGGCTGGGCGACGAGCGTCTCGACCTTGGGCAGGACCGGGTTGGCGCCGTACACCGACGACGACGAGGCCACGGCCACGAACCCGACGTCGTGGCGACGCATCGCCTCGAGGACCATGAGCGTGCCGGTGGCGTTGGCCTCGTGGCTGGCCATGGGGTCCTCGATCGACCGGGGCACGCTCGGCCGGGCGGCCAGGTGCACGACCGCGTCAGCGCCGGCCAGGGCGGCGTCGAGGTCGTCGTCGGAGAGGATGGAGCCGACCACCAACTCGGCGCCCGAGCCGTCGAGGTTCGACGCGAACCCGGTGGAGAGGTTGTCGAGCGCGACCACCGAGTCGACCCACGCACAGCGGTGCAGGTGCGCGCACAGGTTCGCGCCGATGAAGCCGGCCCCGCCGGTGACGACGACCCTCACAGGCGCTCCACGTTCGGGGCCGCCGGAAGCCGGTTGCGGCAGTCCAGGACGTAGGCCGCGTGCTCGGCGACGAGGTCGAAGTCGAACCCGTCGTGGTCACACAACACGATGACCGCGTCGGCCGACTGCAACTCCGCGGCGCTCAGATCGACCCGCTCGACCGGCACGGCGAAGTCGTCGACGCCGACGTGCGGGTCGGCCGCGGCCACCTCGGCCCCGAGGTCACGCAGCAACTGCGCCACCCGGGTCGACGGCGTCTCGCGGGCATCGGAGGTGTTGGGCTTGTAGGCGAGACCGAGCAGCAGGATCCGCGATCCGGACACCGCACGCTGCCGGGTGTTGAGCGCCAGCATCAGGCGACGGACCACGAAGTCGGGCATGTGCTCGTTCACGTCGTTGGCCAGCTCGACGAAGCGGAAGTCGACACCGAGCGAACGCTTGACCCGCCAGGACAGGAACGACGGGTCGATGGGCAGACAGTGGCCGCCGACACCGGGCCCGGGCGTGAAGCGCATGTAGCCGAAGGGCTTGGTCGAGGCCGCGTCGATCGACGCCCACACGTCGACACCCAGGTCGGCGGCGAACATGGCCAGTTCGTTGACCAGCGCGATGTTGACGTGCCGGAAGGTGTTCTCGAGCAGCTTGGTGAGCTCGGCCTCCTTGCAGCCCGGCACCCGCACGGTCGCGTCGACCAGGGCGGAGAAGAACCCGTCGACCTTGTCGAGCGATGCGTCGTCGACGCCGGACACGACCTTGGGCGTGTTCTCGAGCGTGTAGGTGGCGTTGCCCGGGTCGATGCGTTCGGGGCTGTAGCCGAGGTGGAAGTCCGCCCCCACCACGAGCCCCGACCCGTCCTCGAGGATCGGGCCGACCAGCTCTTCGGTCGTTCCCGGGTAGGTGGTCGACTCGAGGATGACGGTCGCGCCCCGGGTGAGGTGGGGCGCCAACGATGCGGCCGCCGACTCGATGTAGCTCAGGTCGGGCACACCCTCGCTCAGCGGCGTGGGCACGCTGATGACCGCGACGTCGAAGCCGGCGGCGTCGGCGAAGGTGGTCGACGCCCGGTAGCGGCCGGTGGCCAACGCCTCGGTCAGCGTCTCGGAGCTGATGTCTTCGATGTAGGACTCGCCGGCCTGCAACGCCTTGGCCCGGCTTTCGTTCGCCTCGATGCCGGTCACGTCGTAGCCGGCACGCACGGCGGCCATGGCCACCGGTAGCCCGACATACCCCTGTCCGACTACGACCGTTTTGTCCGCCTGCATCGGACGCACAGTACCCGGGTGCGGCGACGCTACGATCCACTCCGTCCATGACGACCCCCCTCGGTACGTTCCGTGCCATCACCCATGTGTTCTCGATCGAGGTCGAGGGCGACGCGCCCGTCGACATCGGCGACGTGTTCGACGCGTTGCGCGACGTCGGACGACCGGAGACGACGTACCGCTTCGTGTTCCGCGACGGCGTCGCCGACGATGGCGAACTGTTCCGCGACGACCAACTGATCGCTGGCGGTCGTGCGCGCGTCCTGCTGCAGATCCTGATCACCCGGCTCGGCCAGGCCATCGCTGCCGCGGATGCCGGTGGAGCGATCCACGCCACCACCCTCCGGGTCGGCGACGGCACGGTCCTGCTGGCCGGAGCCTCCGCGCGGGGCAAGTCGACGTTGTCGGCCCGACTGCTGCTCGACGGGGCGTCGCTCGTCGCCGAGGACATCAGCGTCGTCCGCGCCGACACGCTCGAGGTCGGGACCTACCACCGGCCGCTCGGGTTGGCCGAGAAGAGCTTCGAGGTGTTGGGCATCCCGATCCCACCGGCCGCAGGTGAGCCCTGTGGGTGCGGCGGCAAGGTCCTGGCCACCGCGGCCCATCTGGGTGCGGCGCTGGCCGCTCCTGCTCGGCCGACCGTCGTCGCCCTGGTCGACCAGGCCGCCGACGCCCT
>JBFIHN010000095.1:0-10010 GCA_041601775.1 Acidimicrobiales bacterium | reverse complement strand
GGCGGGCAAGGCCGCCTGGATGAGCGGCCTCCGACGCGACGAGGCCGACACCCGCTCGAGTGCGCTCGTCGTCGGCCGTGACCTGCGCGGCCTCGTCAAGATCAACCCCATCGCCGCGTGGACCGACGCGGACGTCGACTCCTACATCCGCGACCACGACGTGCCGGTGAACCCGCTCGTCGACCAGGGCTACCCCTCCATCGGCTGCATGCCCTGCACCCAGCCCGTCGCCGCCGGCGAGAACCCCCGTTCCGGGCGTTGGAACGGCAAGGACAAGACCGAGTGCGGTATCCACCTCAGCTGAGGGTGCGTGCGCCGGCACGGCGATGAACTGGCGACAACCGGCGGGACTCCACGGACCAGACCGGGCCGTGCACCGAGGGAACTCCCCGAACGAACAATGTTCCCCGCGAACGAACGCCTTTCGGGCATGACGACCAACAACCCTCATTCCCGACTTCTCCTCCGACTGGTGGCCCTGCTCGCCGCCGGATTGCTGGCCCTCGCCGCCTGCGGCGACGACGACGATGCCGCGGCGACGGCCACCGGGGAAGCGGCCAGCGACAACGACGACGGCGACAACGACGGCGATTTCACGACCTACTGCGAGTACTCGACGGCGATGACCGAGCTCGGTGGCCCGGACGACCTGACCGACGACCTCGACGCCAACCTGCGGAAGGAAGCGCCGGCGGAGATCGCCGACGAGATCGAGTTGACCCTCGATGCCTTCGCCTCCGGCGACTTCAGCAGCGATGAGGTCATCGAGGCCTCTCGGACCCTCACGGCCTTCCACGGCGAGCACTGCATGTAGGCGAGCACGGCTGGGAGCGGACAGCGACCACCGGCATTCCGGCGGGACCGAGGCGGCGGGCGACAGCTCGCCGCCTCCGCCGCGTCCACCGGGTGTGACGAGGACCGACTCGATCGGCTAGGGAACCCCTCGTGGGCAGCGAGGGACTGGCGATCGGAGCACAGCACGCGACGACCGAGCGGATCGACGAGATCCGGGGTCGAGCGGCGGCTGCACTCGACGGTTCGGGTGCCCGAGAGGCAGTCGACCTCCTCGCTGGGGTCGTCGACGAGGCGCGGGCCGTCGGTGACGAGCAGTTCTGCCGGGTGGTGGTCGAACTCCTGGACGCCGTCCGCGACCTCGGCGACCTCGATCGCCAGCAGCAGGCGGTGGCACTCGCAGTCGAGGCTGCGTCGCGGGCCGGGGCCGCCACGGCAGCGACCCGATCACTCGTCTTCGCGCTGACGGCACGCATCGCCACCGCTCGCGGCGACACCGACGCCGCGGACGACGCGGTCGCCATGGCACTGGCGTCGGCTGCCGCCGGCACCGTGGATGCCCGCTCGACGGTTGCGCTCGCGTTGTCGCTGCACCGAGCGACCAACGGCGTGGGCGACCGGACGATGGCCCGCCGGTTCGTCGACATGGGCCGCACGGCCGCGCGCGAGACCGAGGACCACTGTCTCGAGCTGCGGGTCGAGGTCGCCGCCGCCGTCGACGCGCTCGACGCCGGCGACCGAGCGGCCCTGATGCACGCACTGGCACGCATCGACGAGCTGCGGCGATTCGCCACCAGCCCGGTCGTCCTCCTCGAAGCGCGTGCGGTCGAGAACTCGCTCGCCATCCTCGAAGGTCGCTACGAATCGGCCGGGGCCGGACTCGGCGAGCTCGACGAGCTCGTCGCCCGGGCTGCGGTCGACTCCCCCGTGGTGTGGCGCCAGTTCGCCGCACTCGCGCTGGACACCGCCGATCTCGCGAGCTTCCTGCCCGTCATCGTCGAGCAGTCGGACTCGTTCCCCCAGTCGGCGACGCTGCACGCCCTCGCCGCGCTGGCCCATTTACGCGCCGGCGCCGCCGCCGAGGCACGATCGATCGTCACCGGATTCGCGACAGCCGCCTTCCGGGATCTCGGTGCCGGAGGACCAGCACCCGTGACCGGGGCCATCCTCGCCCAGACCGTGCACGAACTCGGCGCCGTCGACCTGGCCACACCGTTGCTCGACGCCCTCGCCCCCTTCGGTGAGCGATGTGTCGTCGACGTCACCGGATCGGCCATCTGGCTCGGCTCGCTCGACCACCATCGCGGTCTCCTCGCATCGCTCGCGGGCCGCCACGACGACGCGCTGGCCCTCCTCGATCGAGCAGCACGCACACACGAGGCCATGGGGGCGCGGCCGTGGACGGTTCGGACGGCGCTGGCGGCAGCCCTCGCCAGGGAGCGCTCCCTGGGCGCCGGGGCGTCGAGCCACGAAGCCGTCGCATTGCGTGACGAGGCCACGACCCTGGCCGCCGAGCTCGGCATGATCGCCCCGCCCGAGCCGTCCACGGCCGCCCCGACCGCTGCGCTTGTCTGGCGGCGACAGGGCGAACACTGGGAGATCGGTCCTGCGGATGCTCCCCGTCATGTCGCGCATCGCGTGGGTCTGGTCCATCTGGGGCGCCTTCTCGCCGCGCCGTCGACGACCATCACCGCCGTCGAATTGGACCGGGGTGCGAACGGAGCGCGACGCAGCGCCGCGCAGTCACGGGTCAACGTGACGAAGGCGATCCGTTCGGCGATCGCGCTCGTCGGCGAACACGACCCCGTCCTGGGCGCACACCTCGACGCCGGGGTCCGCACCGGCGCCGGCTGTCGCTACACGCCGGACCTCCACGACACCACCTGGTCCGTCGACCTCGGATGAGCAACCCGCCGAGGGATCCGGCCGCGTCGGAAGGCCTCGAGGCGACGCGAGCAGCCGTCCGTGACCTCGTCGAATCCCCGGCCGGAGCCGATCGGGTGCGACGGCTCGCCACCGGGATCGAGCGCCTGGTCGAGGCAGACCCCGATCCCTCGTTGGCGATCGCTGCCGCAGAGGTCGCGCTCGACCTGGCGCGCCACGACGCCGACCGCACACGGGAGGCCGCAGCCGCACGAGCAGCGCACCTCGCGCATCGGAGCGCCGGCAACCACGAACAGGCCCAGGACTCGCTCCTCCGCCTCCGACGGGCAGCCGAGGTGGCTGGGGATGTCGACGCCCTCTACGACGCCACGTGGCTCGAACTCCTCGCGGCCGTCACCAGCGGCGACCGATTCGGCATCCGGCGGAACATGGGGGCGTTGCGGAGCCTCGCCACGGCCGGACGGTCACACCACGCCGTTGCCCTGCACCGGGCCGCACGCTGCCTGACCGACGCGATCGTCGATGACACCGAGCAAGGCGACGGGTGGCCCGACGGATCGAGGTTCGTCGACGACCATCGCCTCCGCCCCGTGCTCTCGGGGTGGACCGCCCTGCACGCGGGCCGACCAGAAGATGCGCGATTCGCCGTCGATCGTGCCCGGGAGTCGGGTGCGTTCGATCGCATGCCGGCATCACTGCGCCCGGTGGCACTGATGGTCACGGGCCGGGTCTGCACCGCACTCCGTGACGACCGCCTCGTCCCGGACCTGACCGCAGCCCTCGCGCCCCACGCGGGCACGTTCATCGTGACGGGTCCATCGCCGCTCCGCTGGCTCGGCTCCGTCGACCTCGTCCTCGCCGAACTGGCGATCGTCGTCGACGACCGGTCGGGCGCGGCCGCACACCTCGCCGCAGCCAGGACCGCATGCCAGTCGCTCGGGGCACGGTCGATGACCACGAGACTCGACCGCGTCGCCGCCGCCCTCGGGCCAGACACGGGGCCTGACGACGACGGTGGCCGTGCCCCCGCCACCCGCACCAGCACGCGGGCGACGTCCGCCAGCGAAGTCCTGCTCCGGCGCACGGGCACCATGTGGCGCTACCGGCGAGGGTCGATCGACGTCGCCGTCCGTCACCGGAAGGGGCTCGAACAGCTCCGTCGACTGCTCGCTGCGCCCGGCCGGGAGCACCACTGCGTCGATCTCGTCCAGCCCGGCACGGTGCGTCAGGCCGGCGTCGAGGTCCTGGACCAACAGGCGAAGGAGACCTATCGGCGCCGGTACGAGGAGCTCACGGCGACGATCGCCGAGTCCGAGGCGTGGAACGACGACGAGCGGGGCTTCCGTGCCCGTGAGGAACTCGCGGCGCTCGCCGACGAGTTGAGCCGAGGACTCGGCCTGGGTGGTCGCACACGGACGGCCGGCTCGACCGTCGAGCGCGCCCGGGTGAACGCGACGCGCACGATCCGTGCGGCAGCCGCGGTCCTCGCCGAACACGATCCACGTTTCGGCGCCCACCTCGATCGGTGTCTCCACACCGGCACCTACTGCGTCTACCGACCCGACGGGGACTTCGACATCACCTGTTGAACGGGCCGCCCGGGCGGAGCGACCTCGCTGGTCCTAGTTGCCGTTGACCGACCAGTGCCAGGGTTCGCTGGGCAGGTTGTAGAACCCGTAGCTGGACGCGTTGGCGGCCAGCCACTGGTAGGCCGGAGACGACCGCGAGTTGATGATGCGACCGTTGTAGGTGAAGTCGATGGCCAGGCCACGCTCGTGCATCGACGTGCCGGGTCGCGCCGTCGGAGGCGAGCACTGGCTCGCCGGCATCTGGTACACGGCGTAGTTGCTGGTGCCGCAGTTGTTCCGGCGGGTCTGGATCTGACCGGCCGACGAGCGGTAGCCACCGCCGGAGAGGCTGATCCCGGAGTTGTCGGCAGCCGAGAGCATGCTCGCCAACTGGCCGGCGATGCTCTCGTGCACCTGGATGCCACGGACGGAGACGATGCTGCCCGAGCCCGTGATCGAGACCGTGCTGGCTCCACTCGACGCCTTGGGCGCCGCAGCGGCGGCCTTGGCCAACTGCGCGGCGATGGCCTTCTGCTCGGCCGCGTACTTGGCACCGAGCTCCTCGTCGAGGGCGGCGAGGCTGGCGGCCTCGCCGAGACGATGGTCGAGGCGGGTCTGCACGTCGGCTGCGACCTTCTGCTGCTGGTCGCGGGCCTCGCTGACCTCGGCCAGCTTGGCGTCGACGGCGTTGCGGTTCTGCTCCGCCGCCACGGCGGCCGACTCGGCGTTGGAGCGGGCGGTCTCGAGGTCTTCGCGTGCCCGCTCGAGCTGGTCGAGGACGTCGAGCTGGCTCGACGACTTCGCTTCGAGCAGCGACTGCTTCAGTTCGGCCTCGCCGATGCTCGACGACGACAGCGAATCGATCACACCGGAGGAACTCGGCGGACGGACGAACGCCGCGATGGCGACGTCCTTGACCGCCGCGTCGAGCTCGACGATCTCGGCCTGCTTGGCCTCGACCTCGGCCGTCGCTGCGGCGAGCGCAGCGTCGGCCTCGGCGGCCTTGCGTTCGGCGTCGGCCAGGGCCGCGGACTGCGAGGCGACGTTGGCGTTCAGGGTGGCCAGTGCGGCCTCGACCTGCGCATCGGTCGCCTTGAGCGCGTCGACCTCGGCGGCCACGGCGGCCTGCTTGCGCTGCACCTCGGCGCGCTCGGACTTCGTGTCGGCCTGGGCCGTCGCGGGAACGATCACGGTGCCGAGGATCACCACCGCGGCGGCGAAGGTCCGCAGCGGATGCTTCGTGAAAAGAGTCATGAGACAGGAGAACCGGGGGGTCAGGGGGTGGGTCTGGCACGCGGTCCGGGTCCGACCCCGTTCCATGGCCTGGAGCACACACGACCGGACGAATCGGTCGTGCAATGTTGCAGTACCGTAACAAACATGTCGGTGTTTGTCACAGAGGGCCCAAGGTAGCCGCTGTTCCAGTCCGAGGTGGGGACCGCACCGGCAGGTGGCGATCCCGGCCGGGTCCTACTCCAAGACGTCGACGAAGCGTTCGAGTTGGCGCAGGTTGCGGCACTCGTAGACACCGTCGGTGTACCCCGCGTACTCCCCGATGATCGAGTCGCCCGTGTCCCAGTACGACTTGGGCTCCGGGTTCAACCAGTAGACGTGGCGGGCCCGGTGCTGCATCTCCTTGACGACCCACGACTGCGAGGCGTGGTAGTTGTTCCGCGCGTCGCCGAGCAGCAGCACCGTGGTCTTGGGGCCGACGTCCTTGCCGTACTTGCTCCAGAAGACCTCGAAGGCGTGTCCGTAGTCGGAGTGCCCGTCGACCCAGACCACGTCGGCCTCGGTGTTCACCCGGTGCACGGCCTCGGCGATGTCCTCGACACCTTCGAAGAGGCGGGTGACCTCGTCGATGCCGTCGATGAACACGAAGGCCCGGACCTTGGAGAACTGCCCCTGGATCGCGTACACGAGGTGGAGGGTGAACCGAGCGAAGCTGGCGACCGAGCCGGAGATGTCGGCCACGACGAAGATCTCGGGTTTGGCCGGTCGCGGGTAGCGGAACTTCGGTTCGGCCGGGACACCGCCGTAGCTCAGCGAATGGCGGATCGTGTTCCGGAAGTCGAGCGGGCCCTTGCGGCCGTGCCGCCGTTTGCGCGCCAGACGGACGGCCAGCTTGCGGGTCAGGGGGTAGATCGCCTTGCGCAGCATCACCATCTCCTCGCGGGAGGCGTGCATGAAGTCGATGTCCTCGGGCAGCGGCTTGCGCAGGGTCTTGGCCATGGCCTCGACACCGCGGTCGGCCACGAGACGCCGGCGGATCTCCGACTCGATCTCCTGCTTCAGGTGATCGATGCGGGTCTGGTACTCGTCCTGTTCGAGCCGCTCCTCGAGCGAGCTCAACGGGTCGGGCGAGTCCTGCCGGGCCTGCTCCATGAGCTGTTCGAGCACGCCGTCGAGATCGAGATGCCGCAGCGTGCGGTACAGGTAGTAGGTGCCACCGACCGGACGGCCCGGCTCCATGCCCGCGAAGCGCTTGACCGACTGCTGAGCGACCGCGCGCATCATGCCCTGGTCGCCCTGCTGCAGCGCCTTCATCAGCATCTGGGCGATCTCTTCGGGCGTCATGGCGTCCATGGCGCCGCCGCCACCGGAGCCCTCGCCCTCGTCGCCCTGGTCGCCCTTGAGCTGTTCCATCAGCTCGTCCAGCGCGTCGGACAGCTCGGCGTCGGGGTCGATCTCGTACTCGGGCCCGCGGTAGGAGAAGTAGACCTCGAAGACCGTCTCGAACGCCCGCCAGTGCGAGTTGTTCTTCACCAGCGTCGCCGCCAGCGCGTACTTGAAGGCCTCACGGTCCTCGAGCGGGATGTGCTTGACCGCCTCCATGGCATCGAGGTTCTCGGTCAGCGAGACCGGCAACCCGGCGGAGCGCAGCTCCTGGATGAACCCCGCGAGCAACTCGCCGAGCGCGAACCCGGCGCCGAGCTCGGCCTCGTTCCGTTCGGTGGCCTCGGCGTCCGGCGCCATCAGGCGTTCGCGTCGGCGTGCATCTCGGACTTGGTGTCCTCGAGCTCGCGCAGCGCCTTCGTGATGTCCGACTGGTACTTGAGCAGGATGTTGATCGTGCTCCGCGCCGTCTCGGCGTCGATCTGGTTGACACCCAACAGCAGCAACGTGCGCGCCCAGTCGAGCGTCTCGGAGACCGACGGGCTCTTCTTCAGCTCGAGGTTCCGGATCGAGCGGACGATGCGGGCGACCTGATCGGCGAGCGACTCGGTGATGTCGGGCACCTTGGTGAGGACGATCTCCTTCTCGCGCTCGAGGTCCGGGTAGTCGACGTGGAGGTAGAGGCACCGACGCTTGAGGGCCTCGGACAGCTCACGGGTGTTGTTCGACGTCAGGAACACCATCGGGATCTGCTTGGCCTCGATCGTGCCCAGCTCCGGGATCGACACCGTGTAGTCGGAGAGGATCTCGAGCAGCAGCGCCTCGGTCTCGACCTCGACGCGGTCGACCTCGTCGATCAACAGCACGACGGGGTCGTCGGCGGTGATGGCCTCGAGGAGCGGGCGGGTGAGGAGGAAGTCGTCGGAGAAGATGTCGCCCGACAGCTCGTCCCACTCGTCCGATCCCGAGTCGTCACCCTTGCCGGCGGCCTGGATGCGCAGGAGCTGCTTCTTGTAGTTCCACTCGTAGAGCGCCTTCGACTCGTCGAGCCCCTCGTAGCACTGGAGCCGGATGAGGCGGGCGCCCGCCATCTCGGCGACCGACTTGGCCAGCTGGGTCTTGCCGGTCCCCGCGGGGCCCTCGACGAGGATCGGCTTCTGCAGACGATCCGCCAGGTACACGATCCCGGCGATGCCCTCGTCGGAGAGGTAGTCGACCTTGGCCAGGCCCTCCCGGACAGCGGGAACGGACTCGAAGCGTGGCTCTGTCATGCACCGACGTTACCGGGCTGCTTGACCGGTCGGTCAAGTCGATAGCGATCGGCGAGGCCTCAGTGGCGCACCTGACCGTCACCGTGGACCACGAACTTCTCGGTCGTGAGCTGTCGCAGCCCCATGGGTCCGCGAGCGTGGAGCTTCTGGGTCGAGATCCCGATCTCCGCGCCGAAGCCGAACTCCTCGCCGTCGACGAAGCGGGTGGAGGCGTTCACGACCACGGCAGCGGCGTCGACCTCGCTCGTGAACCGGTCCGCCGCCCCGAGGTCGGTGGTGATGATCGCCTCGGTGTGCCCGGAACCGTGGGCGGTGACGTGATCGATGGCGTCGTCGAGGGAGTCGACGACCGCGACGCCGAGTTTGAGATCGAGGAACTCCTCGTCCCACTCCTCGTCACGTGCCACGCCGATCGACGGCGCGAACGCACGCGCCGCCTCGTTGCCGATCAGCTCGACCCCGTCGAGGGCGCCCACCACGCGTGGGAGGAACGCGGCCGCGACCGCCGAGTGCACGACCAGCTTCTCGGCGGCATTGCAGACGCTCGGCCGCTGGGTCTTCGCGTTGACGATGATGTCCAGTGCCATGTCGAGGTCGGCGGCGGCATCGACGTAGACGTGGCAGTTCCCCGATCCGTCGATCACGAACGGGACGGTCGCGTCGTCGAGGATCGACTGGATCAACGACGGACCACCGCGCGGGATGAGGCAGTCGATGTGGTCGCGCAACTGCATGAACTCGGTGGCGGCCGCGCGGCTGACATCGTCGACGAGGACGAGCGCGTCCTTCGGGAGGCCGGCCTTGTCGAGTCCGTCACAGAGCGTCGCGGCGATGGCCGTGTTCGACTCGATGGCCGCCGACGAGCCACGGAGGAAGGCGACGTTGCCGGATTTGAGGCAGAGCCCGAACGCGTCGCTGGTGACGTTGGGACGCGACTCGTAGATGATCGCCACCACACCGAGCGGGACCCGCACCTTGCGGATGCGGAGTCCGTTCGGCCGGACCCAACCGTCGGTGATCTCGCCCACCGGGTCGGGCAGCGAGGCGACCTGGCGGAGACCACCGGCCATCGCGCCGATCCGGTCCTCGGACAGGCGCAGCCGATCGAGGAGACCTGCAGCCATCCCACCGGCCTCTTCTCGGGCGAGGTCGAGCGCGTTCGCACGGAGGATCTCCGCCGAACGCCGTTCGAGGAGGTCGGCGGCAGCGTGGAGTGCCGCGTCCTTGGCCTCCGTCGATGCGCTCGCGAGCGGACGAGATGCGGCCTTGGCGCGTGCGCCGAGGGTTGCCATCGGGGTTCCTGCCATGGGCCCAGTGTATTTCGGGGCCCCGCCCCCGACCCCGCCCGCATCGGGTTCGACGGGTCCCCAAATCGGGCAGACTCGGCGGCGTGCACCCCGACCCCGCGCTCGGACTCGCCGTCGACTCGTTCTGCGATGCCCTCGGCCCACGCGTCCGCGCGCTCGCAGGATCGGTCGACGGGGTCGACGGGGGGCAGGTCGAAGCCGACGTCCAGGTGGAGGCGTACAACCTCGCCGCCGCCTTCATCGACTGCGACGGCCTGCACACCGACCAGGAGTTGTGGGCGTTCATCACCACGTTCGGACCGCGCTTCGGTGGCTCGCTCGCCAAGGCAGCACCGGCCGACGTCCGCAGCGCCCGGCTCGTCACCGGACGCAAGAGCTTCCTCACCGAGCCTTCTGACCTCCTCGAGGTCCTCCTCAGCGCCGATGCCCGCGACGGATCCGACCTGGCCAGCCTCTACTACGACCGCGCGTTGGCCATCGCGTTCGCCATCGCGAGCATCGACCAGATGGCATCGCCGGTCGAACTGGCCGCCATCGAAGCGTTCCGCGGGCGCATCCTGGACCGGATCAGC
>JBFIHN010000094.1:0-10014 GCA_041601775.1 Acidimicrobiales bacterium | reverse complement strand
GTAGGTCGGCAGGCGCACGAACGAACGACCGATCTCACGGTGGGCGTAGTCGATCGGGACCTCGAGGTAGCGGAATCCCCGGCCCAGCAGGTCGAGGGTCAGCACCTGGGCGTAGTTGTAGTCGTGGGCGATCTCGACCGCTGCGGCGGCCGGTCCCGACAGGGCCCGGTAGCCGGACTGGCCGTCGGTGAGGGGCACGGTCCGCTGCCGACGCGTCGCGAACCGTACGCAGGCGGTCAGCATGCGGTTCCCCAGGTTCCGGTGCGCCTTCATGCGCCGTGTGCCACCGAGGAACCGCGACCCGACCACGTAGTCGGCCCGGTCGTCGAGGATCGGCCGGACCAGATCGCCCAGCGCGGCGGTGTCGTATTCGAGGTCGGCGTCGCAGAACGCCACGGCCCGTGCGCCGATGTCGGCGGCGTGTGCGAGGCCGAGGCGCACGGCGGCGCCGAGCCCGAGGCCCTCCGTGCGGATCACGGTGGCTCCCGCGGCGCGGGCCACCTCGCCGGTTCCGTCGGTCGAACCGTCGTCGATCACGAGCAGTTCGACGGGGACCTCCGTGCCGTCGACCACGACCCCGGCGGGGGCGGCGCGCAGGACGTCGGACACCGTCGCCGACTCGTTCCGCGCCGGGAGGAACAGGAGGATGGGGCGATGGACGTCGAGGCTCGCATCTGGCATTAGGCAGACTTTACAGATGGTCGACAGCGCTCGTAGCATCGCCGGCCATGCGCGTACGTCGTCTCTTCCTCGCTCTCGTTCCCCTGCTGACGCTCGGACTCCTGGCGCCGGCGTGTTCGACCGACAGCGACCGGCTCACCGTCTACAGCGGCCGCACCAAGGACCTCATCAGCCCGCTGCTCGAGCAGTTCAGCGAGGAGACCGGCATCAAGATCGACGTGCGGTACGGCGATTCGGCCGATCTGGCGTTGCTGATCGACACCGAGGCCGACAAGACCGATGTCGACGTCTTCATCTCGCAGAGTCCCGGCGCCGTCGGCTTCCTCGACGCCCAGGAACGGCTGACCCAGCTCGACGATGCGGAGCTCGACCTGGTCGACGACCAGTTCCGTTCGGGGTCGGGGGACTGGGTCGGGCTGTCGGGCCGGGTCCGGGTCCTCGTCTACAACACCGACCTCGTCGACGAGGCCGAGCTCCCCGATTCGGTGCTGGACCTGACCGACGAGCAGTTCCAGGGACGGGTGGCCGTGGCACCGACCAACGGTTCGTTCCAGGACTTCGTCACCGCGATGCGGGTCGAACTGGGCGAGGACGTCGCCTCCGAGTGGCTCGACGGCATGGCGGCCAACGACGCGAAGTCGTACTCGAACAACACGGCGATCGTCGAAGCCGTGACCCGGGGCGAGATCGAGATGGGTCTCGTGAACCACTACTACCTGGCCCGCGCCCTGGCGGAGGACCCGGACCTGCCCGGCGCGAACCACTTCTTCGCCGAAGGCGATCTCGGTTCGCTCCTGATCACGACTGCAGCCTCGATCATCGAGGGCACCGACCAGCGTGAGGACGCGCATGCCCTGGTCGACTTCCTGCTCTCGAAGGCGGCCCAGGAGTTCTTCAGCCAGGAGACCTTCGAGTACCCCCTCGCCCAGGGCGTCGTCGCCAGCGACGCACTGCCGCCGCTCGACAGCATCCCGACGACGGCGATCGACCTCGACGAGCTCGGCGGCGGCCTCGCCCGCACGGCCGAGATCATCCAGGACAGCGGTCTGGACAGCTGAATGACGGCCCGGCGCACGCGAGCCCCGTGGGGCCTGAGCCTGTCCTCGGGCGCCGTCGCGCTCGTGTTCGCGGCGCCGCTGGCCTATCTGATCTCCCGGGTCGTCGTCGGCGACGTCGACCTGGGCGCGGTGCTGGCCGACGAGGTCACGCGCGATGCGTTGTGGAACACCGTCGTCCTCGCCAGCCTCGTGGCCGTGTCCGCGGCCGTCGTGGGCACCGGCCTGGCCTGGGTGGTCGCGCGCTCGGACATCCCGGGTCGTCGCATCCTCGCGGTCCTGGTCCCGTTGCCGCTCGTGTTCCCCTCGTTCGTGGGGGCGTTGGCGCTCAAGGCGTCGGTGGCGCCCGGCGGATTGCTCGAGTCCCTGCTCGCGCCGGTGGGGATCGACCGTCTCCCACAGGTCGACGGCCTCGTCGGGTCGTGGCTGGTCCTGACCCTGTTCACCTACCCGTACGTCCAACTCCCCGTCGCTGCCCGCCTGCGAGCGCTGAGCCCGTCGGTGGAGGAGTCGGCCCGCATCCTGGGACGGCGTCCCCTGGCCGTGTTCTTCCAGGTCGTGTTGCCCCAGGCGCGTACGGCCATCGCGGCCGGCACCCTCCTCGTGTTCCTCTATGCGATCTCCGACTTCGGTGCCGTCGACCTGCTCGGGTACCCGGCGCTGACGCGTGTCATCTACGCCAACCGTGTCCTGCGTCGTGACCTCGCCATGGCCCTGGGCCTGGTCCTGGCGCTGCTCGCCCTCGCGGTGACCGTGTCCGAGCGTCGGGTCGGCCGACGCGGCGTCGCCGCACCGGCCGTCCGCACGAAGCGGTCGCTGACCGTGCCGCTCGGCGCCTGGCGGTGGCCGACGTTCGCCCTCGTGGTGTTCTTCCTCCTCAACGCGCTGGCGGCGCCGATCGCGTCGCTCGTCCACTGGACCCGGCGCGGGCTGTCGTCGGGATCACTCGACCTGGGCGAGGCGGACCTGTGGACCCCGATCGTCAACACGGCCGGCATCGCGCTGGTGACCGCGCTCGTCGCCGTGGTCGCCGTGTTGCCCATCGCCTTCCTCGGGGCCCGGCACCGGAGTCGGATCGCCGGACCGGCCCAGACGATGGTGGTCGCCGGCTTCGCCCTCCCCGGGATCGTCATCGCGCTGTCGATGGTGTTCCTCGCGCTCAACACGCCGGTGCTCGACGGGCTCTACCAGACGTTTCCGCTGCTCGTCCTGGCCTACGTCGTCCACTTCGGCGCGCAGTCGGTGCGATCGGCGGGCATCGCCGTCGGCTCGGTCCCCGGCCGACTCGACGACGCGGCGCGCATGCTCGGCGCCGATCGCTGGCGGCGGCTGGTCCGGATCGATCTCCCGCTCATGGTCCCGGGGCTCGCTGCCGGCGCAGGGCTGGTGCTGCTGTCCACCATGAAGGAACTGCCCGCCACGCTGTTGCTGGCACCAACGGGGTTCGAGACCCTGGCCACGCGCATCTGGGGTTCGACCGAGGCCAACGCTCTCGCCGAGGCCGGGCTCACCGCGTTGGCGCTGCTCGCGGTCTCCGGCGCGCTCACCTGGGTGCTGGTGGTGCGGCGTGCCGACCTGTTGGACTGACGGGCGGTGAGTGCCGCCCCGCGCCGACGCGTCCTGGTGGCGGTCTTCGTCGTGACCGCCGGATGGGCGTTGCTCGGCGCCGGTGCAGACGCCACCCACAGCGCCCGCCTCACCGCCGACGAGCCGCAGTACGTGTTGAGCGCGATCAGCCTGGTGGAGGACGGCGACCTCGACATCGCCGACGAACTGGCCGACGAACGCTGGCGCGAGTTCCACGCGTCCGACCTCCCGCGCCAGACCGAACCCCGGCCCGACGGTTCGGAGCTGAGCCCCCACGATCCGCTCCTCCCGCTGCTGCTGGCCCCTGGCGTTGGGCTCTTCGGATGGTTCGGGGCGCGTCTGACGATGGCGCTCGTGGTGGGGATCCTCGGTGCCGTGATGGTGTGGACCGCCACGACCCGTCTCGGCATCAGCAACCGGACGGCGGTGGTCGTCACGATCGCCGGTTGCATCAGCCCGCCGATCACCTCCTACGGGAGCCAGATCTACCCCGAGTCGGTCGCCGCCCTGGCCGTCGCCGTGGCCGCTGCGGCCCTGCTCGGTCCGTCGTCGCGGGCGCGCACCGTCGTATGGCTGCTCGCGGTCGTGGCGTTGCCGTGGCTGGGCGTCAAGTACGCCGGCGTCGCGGTCGTCCTCGGGCTCATCGGGCTGTGGCGGGACCGCCACCTGGCCTGGCCCGTGCTCGGTGCTGCCGCAGCGGCCGGCGCGGGGTACCTCGCGTTCCACCAGGCCGTGTACGGCGGATGGACCGTCTACGCCGCCGGCGACCACTTCGTCGGCGGCGAGTTCACCGTGGTCGGCGACGACCCCGATCACCTCGCCCGCTCGATCCGCCTCGTCGGGTTGTTGGTCGACCGCGACTTCGGTCTGGTCGCGTGGGCCCCGGTGTTCCTCCTGGCCGTGCCCGCCGTGGCGTGGACCGCTCGGCGTGCCGACGTCGCACGGATCGTCCTGCTCGCACCCCTCGCCGCCGGATACGCGACCGCGACCTGGATCGCGCTCACGATGCACGGCTGGTGGTGGCCCGGCCGTCAGACCGTGGTGGTGCTCCCGTTGGTGGTGCTGGCGATCGCCCGGTTCGTGGACGGCCACCGTCGTCTGGTGACGACGGTCGTCGTGGCCGGCGCACTGGGCGCGCTGTCCTGGCTGTGGTTGGTGATCGAGGCCACGTACGGGTCGCGCACGCTCATCGTCGACTTCTTCGACACGACGAACCCCTGGACGCGGGGGTGGCGACTGCTGCTCCCGGACGAGCGCTCCGACGCGCTGACGACCTCGGTCGGCAACGTCGCTTGGTCCGTGCTCCTGGCCGGCACGGCCGTCGCCGGCTGGCGATCGGCCGGTCGATCAGCGGGAACGGACCAGGATGCGTTCGCTGGCGAAGGCGCCGATGCCGATGGCGTTGCCGCCGATCTCGACGGTGGTCGTGCCGTCCGGTGACGAGGCCTTCACCGAGCCGCTGGTGCCGGGGACGACGGAAGCGTCCTCGAGGAACTCGAGCAGCCCGGGCGTGAACTCGAGCTCTTCGGGGATCCGGCTCACCGTGAACGAGGAACCGACGTCGACGCCCGAGAGCGGGATCGTCAGCGGCGCGTCGTAGTCGGACCCCGGGATGGGGTTGCCGTGCGGACACGTCGTCGGCGACCCGAGGTGCCGGTCGATGGCCTGCTCGACGTTGTCGGAGATGACGTGCTCCCACTTGCCGGCTTCTTGGTGGGCCTCGGCCCAGGACAGTCCGAGGATGTCGGTCAGGAACCGCTCGGCCAGACGGTGGCGGCGCACCACGCGTTCGGCCAGCATCCGTCCGTCGGCGGTGAGCACGATGCGGCTGCCGTCGGCATCGACGAGGCCTTCGCCGTCGAGGCGGCGGATCATCTCCGACACGGCCGGACGGCTCACCTCGAGCCGTTCGGCGATACGGGCCTGGATGACCGAGATGTCGTCTTCTGCGAGCTCCCAGATGGCTTCGCAGTACTCCTCGAAAGCCGGATGCCACTCGGGCGTCTCGTAGGTGCTCATCTCGTCATCCTACGGGGCATCGGACGAAGTCGGCTGTGGTCGGCGCGCGCCGCATGCGGCGGCCGTCCCGTGTCACGATGCGCCCGTGCAGCATTCGAGGCTTCCGGTCACGCTCGACGACGTCCGGTCCGCCGCCGCGGCCATCCGGGGCGCCGTCCTGCGCACCCCGACCACGCGCTCGCACACGCTGTCGGCGATCACCGGCGCCGACGTGTGGGTGAAGTTCGAGAACTTCCAGTACACGGCGTCGTTCAAGGAACGCGGGGCGCGCAACCGCCTCCTCGCGCTCGACGAGGACGAGCGTCGCCGCGGTGTCGTGGCCATGTCGGCCGGGAACCACGCCCAGGCGGTCGCGCACCACGCCACCCTGCTGTCGATCCCGGCGACCATCGTGATGCCCGAGAACACCCCGGCCACCAAGATCAGCCGGACCGAGGACAACGGCGCGTCGGTCGTCGTCGAGGGGGAGACCCTCGACGACTCGGCCGAGGTGGCACGCCGGATCGCCGCCGAGCAGGGGGCCACGTTCGTGCCCCCGTATGACGATCCGTTGGTCATCGCCGGGCAGGGGACCTGTGCGCTCGAGATGGTCGAGGACGCCCCCGGCCTCGACGCGATCGTGGTGCCGGTGGGCGGCGGGGGGCTCTTCGCCGGGAGCTGTGTCGCCGTCCGCGGGATCGCGCCGGACGTCGAGCTCATCGGTGTCCAGTCCGAGCTGTATCCGGCGATGATCGCCGCCACGAAGCGCCCCGTCGCCGCGCCGCCGGCGGGATGGGGGCCGACGATCGCCGAAGGCATCGCCGTCAAGACCCCGGGCGTGCTCACCACCGAGATCATCGGGGCGCTCGCCGACGACATCGTGGCCGTGCCCGAGCGGGCGATCGAAGAGGCCGTCGTCTGGTATCTCGAGGTCGAGAAGGTGGTGACCGAGGGTGCCGGCGCCGCGACCCTGGCCGCGCTGCTCGCCGACCCCGACCGCTTCGCCGGTCGTTCCGTCGGCGTGGTGCTCTCCGGCGCCAACATCGACCTCCGGCTCCTGTCGTCGGTGATCATGCGTGGGCTGGCACGGACCGGACGCCTCAGTCGTCTGGTGATCGACGTCCCGGACACCCCTGGTGCACTCGGAGCGCTCACGGGGGCCGTCGGCCGGGCCGGCGGCAACATCGTCGACCTCACCCATCATCGCGAGTTCGGCGTCCACTCCGCCCGGGTCACCGAGATCGAGTTGTTGGTCGAGACCCGCGACCTGGAGAGCGCGGCCCGGATGCGGTTGCAGCTCACCGACCTCGGCTATGTGGTCGACGACGACCCCCGACGGATGGAGCAGGACCGATGAACGGTGCCGAACTCGCCCTCCGGACCGCCGCCGACGCCGGGGTCGACGTCTGCTTCGCCAACCCGGGGACGACCGAGATGGAGTTGGTCGCCGCCGTCGACCGGGTGCCGTCGATGCGAGCGGTCCTGGGCCTCTTCGAAGGGGTCGTGACCGGCGCCGCCGACGGCTACGGCCGCGTCACCGGCCGTCCGGCGCTGACGTTGGTGCACCTGGGACCCGGCTTCGCCAACGGCATCGCCAACCTGCACAACGCCCGGCGGGCACACACGCCGGTGGTGAACCTCGTCGGCGACCACGCCAGCTGGCACCGGGGTGTCGACGCGCCGCTCACCAGCGACATCGAGTCGCTGGCCCGGCCGGTGTCCCGTCACGTCGCCACCGTGTCGTCGGGTGCCCACGCCGGCACCGCCGTGCGTGAGGCGATCGCGGCGGCGATGGGCCCGCCGTCGGGGGTGTCGACGCTGATCTTCCCGCAGGACGCGGCCTGGGGACAGGCGAAGGTGCACGACGTCTCCGAGGCCAGTTCGCGGTCGGTCACCGTCGACGCCGAGGCGGTCAGCCTCGCCGCAACCACGCTCCGCCGCGGCGGGCGCGTCGGTCTGCTCCTGGGCGGGGTGGTCCGGCGCGCCGAGCTCGAGGCGGCCGCCGCCATCCAGTCGGCGACCGGATGTGCGGTCTGGGTCGACACGTTCCCCGCAGTCCTCGAACAGGGCGTCGGCATCCCCCGCTTCGATGCGATCCCGTACTTCCCGGAACAGGCCATCGACGCGCTCTCGGACGTCGACGCGCTGGTCGTGGCCGGGACCCGCGCCCCGGTCGCGTTCTTCGGGTACGAGAAGCTGGGGGTCAGCGAGCTGCTCCCGGTCGAGGCGACCGTGGTCTCGATCGCGCCCCCCGGTGTCCGGGGGAGCGAGGCGCTCGGCGCGCTCGTGTCGGCGATCGACGCGGCCCCGGCCGGCACCGGACCCGACCGGGCGGTCCCCGCCGTCCCCACCGGCGACCTCGACATGATGACCATGGGGGCGATGGTCGCCGCAGTGCAGCCCGAGGGTGCGATCGTCGTCAACGAGTCGGCCACCTCCGGTCTGGGCTGGGCCATCGCATCGCCCGGATCCGCACCGCACGAGGTGCTCTCGCTCACCGGCGGTGCCATCGGGCAGGGACTGCCGTGTGCGGTCGGTGCCGCGGTCGCCGCGCCCGATCGGAAGGTGATCGCCCTCCAGGCCGACGGGTCGGGCCTGTACACGCTCCAGTCGCTGTGGACGATGGCGCGCGAGTCGCTCGACGTCACCGTCGTCGTGTGCGCCAACCGCGCCTACCGGATCCTCCAGATGGAGCTGCATCGCACCGGGCACGACGATGCCGGGCCACAGGCCCGCTCGCTCACCGACCTGTCGGATCCTGCGCCCGACTGGGTGTCGCTGGCGAAGGGGTTCGGCGTCGAGGCCGTGCAGGCGACGACGCTCGACGGGTTGCGTGCCGGACTCGAACGGGGCCTGGCGACCGACGGGCCGTTCCTCGTCGAAGTCGTCCTCTGAGCCGACGCGAACCGCTCATCGAGCGCGTGGCGGAGGTCCCACGTAGGCGGCCCGGGGACGGAATCGGAGGGCGTGGTCGTACTCCTCGATCGCATGGGCCAGCCACCCCGCGGTGCGAGCCACCGCGAAGATCGCCTCGGTGGCACCGTCGGCGAACGCGTAGGTCTCGGCTGCCGCGGCGAGCGCGAAGTCGATGTTGGGGAACGGCAGCTTCCGGTCGATCATCACGTCGAGGATCTCGGTGACCACCGCCGGGGTGTCGCGTGGTCCGAGCAGCTCGAACACGACCCGGGCACGTGGATCGGACGACTCGTAGACCCGGTGCCCGAACCCCGGGATCCGGTCACCGTTGCCCAGCCGACGTCCGATCGCCTCGGCGGCCGACGTGTCCGCGGCCTCACGCAGGAGGTGGCGAGCCTGCTCGCTGGCGCCCCCGTGGAGCGGTCCACCCAACACGGCGAGCCCGGCCTGCAGCACCAGGTACGGGTCGGCCCAGGTCGAGGCGGCGACGCGGGCGGCGAACGTCGACGCGGCGAGTTCGTGGTCGGCGAGCAGGACCAGCACGGCATCGAGGAACCGGAGACGGGAGGCCGACGGCTTGGCTGCCGTGACACGGGGCCACAGTCGCGCGGCCAACGGTGAACCGTCGATTGCGTCGTCCCGGCCGAGCAGGTCGAGGCACTGGACCAGGGCGGCGACGGTCGACCGGCCGGTGTCGGCCACGGCGCTCGGCCGGCGGTCGGCCCGGAACGGGTCGGCATGACGCATCGCGGCCAGCGCCGTACGGAAGCGGTCGATCGGCGGCTGGTCGCCGGCCGCGTCCACCGTGCGTCGGGCGATGGCGAGCGCAGGCCCGGAGGCCTCGAAGGGGGTGTCGGCCACGGCGCCGGTCCACAACCACGAAGCGATCTCCTCGAAGCTGGCCTCGGTCACCGCGTCCGCCACATCCCACCCGCGGTAGTAGAGGTGCCCGGACGGTTCGAGCAGCGTGAGCTCGGTCTCGACGACGACCTCGAGCCCGGCCGTCCGTCCGCCTCGTCGGCTCCTCGCGGCATGACGCTCGACGTCGGCCCGGAGGAACCGGCTCCGTCGCTGTCCCGGGACCTTCTCGCTGCGGATGAGCCCTCGGCTGACGTAGGCGTACAACGTCTCGGGCTTCACCTCGAGCCGACGCGCCGCCTGCTCGCTCGTCATCCACGGATCGATGCTCACGGGTTGACCATACCTTGATCGAATCAACGTTGACGACATGAATCATGCGCCCGAGACTGAGGTCGTGAACACCACCACCCGAGACACCAGCACACGTCGGACCGTGGGCGAGGTGATGACCGTCCCCGCCCAGTCGACGGCCCCCGACGACAGCATCGCCACCGCAGCCGCACACATGAACCGCAGCGTCGTGAGTTCGCTGGTCGTGACCGACGGCGGACGCCCCGTCGGGATCATCACCGAACGCGACGTCCTGCACGCCGCCGGGACCGGCGCCGACCTGGCCGTCGAGTCGGTGGCGGCATGGATGACCCCCGACCCGGACTGCCTCGACCCCGGCGCACCGATCGACGCCGCCTGGCGCCAGTTCGCCGAGCGGCACTACCGCCACCTCCCGGTGGTGGTCGACGGCGAGCTCCAGGGCGTGGTCTCGCTCCGCGACCTCACGGCGATGGCCCATCTCCATCCCGCCGACGAGGCGCTCGTGGCGCCGGTCGGCCTGAAGGGCATGGTCGTCGCCGAGACCGCGCTGGGCGACGTGCGCGGCCAGGAGGGCTTCTACCACTACCGCCAGTACGCGGCCCCC
>JBFIHN010000093.1:0-10164 GCA_041601775.1 Acidimicrobiales bacterium | reverse complement strand
GGTGGTCGGTGAGGCGGGTGATGCCGCAGAACGGACACGGGATCCCGGTCGTGGCGAGGAGCGGACAGGGGAGATCGAACGGGACCACGCCGCGCGCGAGCGTCCAGGTGCCGCCGATCGCTGCCGTCGTCAGCGCGGCCGCGCCGTACCGCTCGAGTGCCGGCGCAGCCTCGGGGCGGTCGAGGCTCCCGGGGCGTTCGAGACTCGTGGGGATCGGCCCGGCGTCGGCGGTCACAGGATCTGGCTGAGGAACAGCTTGGTGCGCTCTTCCTGGGGATCGGTGAAGAAGTGCTCGGCGGTGCCCACCTCGACGACCTCGCCGTCGGCCATGAACAACACCCGGTCGGCGACGTTGCGGGCGAAGCCCATCTCGTGCGTCACGCAGATCATGGTCATCCCCTCCTCGGCCAGGGACTGCATCGTGTCGAGCACCTCGCCGATCATCTCCGGATCGAGCGCGGAGGTCGGCTCGTCGAAGAGCATCACCTTGGGCTTCATGGCCAGGGCACGGGCGATCGCCACCCGTTGTTGCTGGCCGCCGGACAACTGCCCGGGGTACTTGTTCGCCTGTTCCGGGATCTTGACCCGGGTCAGGAGTTCCTGGGCCTGCGCTTCTGCCTCGGCCCGGGGCATGTTGCGGACCTGACGGGGGGCGATGGTGATGTTCTCGAGCACGCTCAGGTGGGGGAACAGGTTGAACGACTGGAACACCATGCCGGTCTCCCGGCGGATGGCCTGGATGTTGCGGATGTCATCGGAGAGTTCGGTGCCGTCGACCACGATGCGCCCGTTGTCGTGCTTCTCGAGCCGGTTGATGCAGCGGATCATCGTCGACTTGCCGGACCCCGACGGCCCGATGACGACGACGACCTCCTGTTTCCCGACCTTGAGGTTGATGTCCTTGAGGGCCTGGAAGTCGTCGAAGAACTTGTCGACACCGTCGAGTTCGATCATCACGCCGCCGGTGCCCGCGACCTGCGTGGCGTCCGCGAAGACCGCGTCTGTCCCTGGCGTGTCGCTCATCTCGTGCCCACTCCCAATCGCTGCTCCAGTCGCTGACTCTCCCGCGACAACGTGTACGAACCGACCCAGAACAGCAGGCTCGCGAACGCGGTGGCCTCGGCGAAGTTGGCCAGGTCGAACTGTGACTGCTTGGTGACGGCGTCGGCGACGCTGAGGACGTCGAGGAAGCCGATCACGAACACCAGCGTCGTGTCCTTGAACAGGCTGATGAACTGCCCGACGAGCGCGGGGATCACGTTGCGCAGTGCCTGGGGCAACACGATCCAGCCCGTGACCCGGAACGGCGACATCCCCAGGGCCTGTGCGGCCTCGGTCTGACCGCGGGGAACCGACTGGAGACCGCCGCGCACGATCTCGGCGACGTAGGCCGCCGTGAAGATCGTGAAGGCGACGATCACCCGTACCACCTTGCCGGGCAGGATCGACTGGGGGAGGAAGAAGCCGAGGGCCACGCTGCTCATCAGCACCAGGACGACCAGCGGAACGCCACGGAAGAACTCGATGACGCCGACACCGATCACGCGGACGGCGGGCAACGTCGATCGTCGGGCCAGCGCGAGCACCAACCCGAGCGGGAAGCAGGCCAGCATGCTCACCGCCGCCAGGAAGATCGTCAGCATGAACCCGCCCCAGTCGTCCCACCCCTGCGCCGCGGTGAGGAACGGCAGGAGGACGACGGGCAGGACGCCGGGGAGGACGAACGCGAGGAAGGTCGCCCGTTTCGGCAACAGGGCTCCGACCAGCCTGCCCGCGGTCGCCGCGGCAACGGTCGCCAGGGTCACCAGGGTGGGCGTGATGGTCTCGGAGAGCAGCAGGAGCAGGGCCACGAGGACCACGACCGGCCACAGGCGGAACGCGAGTTCGACGATACGTCCGACGATCGACGTCCCGGGGAGCGGGGTGCCGGCGGCCTGCGCGGCGATGCGTGTCCGTTTCGCGATGATCCCGGCGATGAGCCCAGCGGTGGCGGAGATGACGACCAGGGTGACCACGAGACGCCACAGGTCGTCGGTCGGATAGCGCCCGTACAGGTAGAGGCCGAGGTTGACGCGGACGATCTCCCACCGTCCCGTGAAGAACACGAACCGGATGGTGCGCCACACGATGACGAAGAGCACGGCGGCGGTGATGACGGTGATGACCGAGTCCCGTGGTGTGCGGAACAGGTGCTTGCGAGCCCAGGCGGCGCGTGACGCGGTGGGGGTGGGACGGGTCGTGGCGGTCATCGTTCCACCAGGGCGAGGCGCCGGTTGGCGACGTTCACGACCGACGACAGGATCAGGGACAGCGTCAGGTAGATGGCGAGCAGCAAGACGTACGAGGGCACGGCGGGGGCCCGGTTGGCGATGCTCACCTGCGTGACCTTCGTCAGCTCGAAGAAGCTGATGGCGACCGCGAGCGACGAGTTCTTGGTGAGGTTGAGGTACTGGTTGCCGATGGCCGGGACGGCGATGCGCATGGCTTGCGGGAGCACGATGAGCCGCATGCGTTGGCCGCTGGACAGTGCGAGCGCGGTGGCCGCCTCGTTCTGACCCTTGGGGACCGCCTGGATCGAGCCGCGGACGATCTCGGCGATGTGGCTTGCCGTGTAGACGACGAGGGCGAACAGGAGTGCCGCGTACTCGGGCAGCATGGTGATGCCTCCGACGATGCGGCGACCGTCGAGTTCGGGTGTGCTGTATCCGAGCGGGAACCCGAGCGCCGCCAGGCCGGCGACCGCGGTGAGGAGGAAGGCGGCGAGGCCGAACCAGAAGCCGTGAGCCGGCGAGCCGGTGCGGTCCTGTACCCCACGCCGCCAGCGGGCAGCGGCCCATGCGGCCACCAGCGCGACGAGGACGACCACGGCGATCGCCCCGCCCCGGTCGTCGGTGGTGATCCACACCGTGCCCGTTCCACGCACCGACGGGAGGAACACGCCGCCGTAGGTCCGGGCATCCTCGAGGCGCGGGAACCGGAGGAAGATGGCCGAGTAGCTGAACACGACGATGATGAGCAACGGGATGTTGCGGAAGACCTCGACGTAGGCACGCGCCAGGTTGGAGAGCAGCCAGTTGGTGGACAGCCGGGCGATGCCGATGAGCGTCCCGAGGATGGTGGCGAGCACGACTCCGGCACCCGCGACCCGCACCGTGTTGCCGAGGCCGACGATGATCGCGTCGCTCACCGGCTGGCTCTGGTTGAAGTCGCTGCCCGGGATCGTGAGATCCGCCGGTTGGTCGAGGTAGTCGAAGCCGAGCGGGATGTTCGTGGTCTCGGCGTTGTCCTGCAGGTTCCCCCACAGCCACAGTCCGAACGCGACGACGACGGCCACGGCCGCAACCTGGAGGACGACCCGGAGGAACCGGACGTCTCGCCACAGTGGCGGCCGTTGATCGGCCGTCGTCGTCGCTGAGGTCATGTCAGCGCATGCTCACGGGAGGGTCGTCAGCGGTACGGCGGGGCGTAGAGCAGGCCCCCATCGGACCACAGCGTGTTCTCCCCACGTTCGAGACCGAGCGGGGCGAGGTGCTTCTCGAAGATCTCGGCGTAGTTGCCGACCTGGCTGATCACCTGCTTGTTGAAGTCGGCCGCCAGGTCCAGACCCGGGTCGAACGTGCCGCCCTCCTCGATGTCGTCACCGAGGAACTTGCGGATGTTGGGGTCCTCGCTGTCGGCGAAGTCGTCGATGTTGCCCGAGTCGATCCCGAACTCCTCGGCCTGGATCGTGGCGTAGACCGCCCAGTTGACGGCCTGGGCCAGGTCGGTGTCACCGTCGCGGACGGCCGGTGCGAGTGGCTCCTTCGAGAACACGTCGGGAAGGATGCGCAGCGCATCGGGACCGTCGGGGAACTCGGACCGGAAGCCGGTGAGCTGCGAGGTGTCGGACGACCAACCGTCGCAGCGTCCCTGGATGAACGCCTCCTGGAGCTGGGCGGGGTCACCGAAGGACAGGACCTCGATGAGGTCGAGACCGAGGCGCTCGAACTCGGAGGCGACGTTGCCCTCCGTGGTCGTGCCGGCGGCCACACAGATCGAGGTGCCGTCCATGTCGGCCACCGACTCGAACTCCGAGTCGGCGTCGACCATCATGCCCTGGCCGTCGTAGTAGTTCGGCTGGAGGAACGTGGCGCCCTCGCCGCCGTCACGGCCGGCCGTGAAGGTCGTGTTGCGGACCAACACGTCGATCTCGCCGGACTGGAGCGCGGTGAACCGTGCGTCGGTCTCGAGGTCGACGAACTCGACCGCTGTGGCATCGCCCAGGATCGCCGCGGCGATGACGCGACAGACGTCAGCGTCGAAGCCCACGTGGTCGCTGCCCTCGAGGACCGCGAAGCCCGGAAGGGCGTCACGGGTGCCGCACTTCAGTACGCCGGCCTCGCGGATCGCCGCCAGTCTGCTGCCCTCCTGGATGAGCGTGATCTCGGTCTCATCAGGATCGGTGGTGTCGGACGCGTCGTCGTCGTCGCTGCACGCCGCCATCACCATGGCGAGTACGGCGATCGCTCCGAGCCATCGAACCGTTCGTCGGTCGGTCATCGGTCTCTCCCCCTTTTTCTGCCCGCAACAAGGAGTGCGGCCTCTGTGGGAAACATAACCCTCACGGTGCATCGGATGCGGCGAATGTTCGGATTCGCGCGGCGTGGCAGGCTGCGACCCATGCAGCGCTACGGCATGACCATCCCCTTCGACGGCCCGCTCCACGCCCAACGGGACCGCTTCACCGAACTCGTCGACCTCGGATACACCGACGTGTGGTCGGCCGAGGCCGACGGGCACGACGGCTTCACCCCACTCGCCCTCGCCTCGGTCTGGGCCCCGGAGCTGCGCCTCGGCACGGCCATCGTCCCCGCCTTCACCCGCGGCCCGGCATGCCTCGCGCAGTCGGTCGGCTCGCTCGCACAGGCTGCCCCCGGACGCTTCGCCATCGGGATCGGCACGTCGTCCGACGTGATCGTCGAGCGCTGGAACGGCATCCCCTTCGAGGAGCCGTACAAGAAGGTCCGCGACATGGTCCGGTTCCTGCGGGCGTCGCTGTCGGGCGAGAAGGTGGTCGAGGACTACGACACGTTCTCGATCAAGGGTTTCCGCCTCAAGGCCACGCCCCCCGAGCCCGTGCCCATCGTGGTCGCGGCGCTGCGGGAGGGGATGTTGAAGCTCGCCGGCCGTGAGGGTGACGGTGCCATCATCAACTGGTTGTCGGCCGAGGACGTCAAGACCGTCGCCCCGATCGTGCACGGCGCTGCTCCCGACGGCGCCGACCGCGAGATCGTCGCCCGTATCTTCTGTGCCCCCGTCGACGACCCCGACCTCGTCTACCCGGCCGCGAAGTTCGCCATCGCGGCGTACCTCAACGTGCCCGTGTACGCGAAGTTCCACGAGTGGATGGGGCGAGGGGAGCAGTTGGCTCCGATGTGGGCCAAGTGGAAGGACGGCGACCGGCAAGGTGCGCTCGACTCGATCCCCAATTCGCTCGTCGACGAACTCATCGTCCACGGACCGCCGGAGAAGTGCCGCGAGCACATCGGCGAGTACATCGCCAACGGCGTCACGACCCCCGCCCTCGCCCCGCTGCCCTTCGGCTACGACATGGCCCAGGCCGTCCGCGACCTCGCACCCCGCTGAAAACCCCGTTCTCGACGTCGTGAGCGTCGGGGGCCGACGGCTAGGACGTCGAGAAGGCGGTGCGGAGGTGTTCGGTGAGGGTGGCTTGGGTGCTGTGGGCGTTCAGTCCCGATGTGGACGGCATCACGTAGACGGGTCGCCCACCGAGCGTCCGGTCCTGCCAGCCGGCCGTGGCCTTGGCTTCGACGGCCGTCCGCCATCCGGCGAGGCCGACCATGCACACGGCCCCCGGTTGCAGGCGTCCGCACAGACGGTCGATGCGCGCGAGGCCGTCGCGGTACTCGTGGGGCTCGAGTTCGTCGGCGCGCGTCGTGGCTCGTTTGGCGAGGTCGGTCATGCCCATGCCGTGGTTGCGTGCGGCGTGGAACGGGTCGCGGTCGACCGACGCCAGGCCCACGGCGAGTGCTGCCGGCCAGAAGCGGTTGCCCGGTGTCACGAAGCCGACCCCGGCGTCGGCCGCGTGGAGCGACGGGTTCAACCCGCACACCAGCAACCGCATGCCGGGCCCGACCGTGTCGGGGAGGCTCCGCGCCCGGGTGGCGCGCACGAAGCGCAGGCGGTCACCGGAGAGCTCGACATCGGCGAAGCCGGCACCGACGAACACGTCGACGAGGTGCTGGTCGGACCACCGCCAGAAGTTGCGGCCAGGGAGGTCGTCGTCGGCGACGTAGCGATCGTCGGGACCGGGGATGAACGAGGCGACGACCGGTGCACCGACCGGC
The DNA here is from genome assembly GCA_041601775.1 of Acidimicrobiales bacterium. GTDB lineage: Bacteria > Actinomycetota > Acidimicrobiia > Acidimicrobiales > Salinilacustritrichaceae > Salinilacustrithrix. The sequence continues at coordinate 3,817 of JBFIHN010000093.1, read as the reverse complement.
AGCGCACGGTGGAGTTCGGCCAAGGCGAGCGGGAGATCGGCATGGGGGACATGCAGGAAGCTGTTGCGCGCCCAGGCCGTGGCGAGTGAGCGCGTGGCGAAGGGCAGTCGGCCCAGGTCGGCACAGACGAGCGGCCGGCCGTGTGCCCGGGCGAGGTCGAGCATGGCCATCGAGGCGTCGAGGCCGACCACGCAGTCGCCCAGCGACGGCAGGTACGCCCCGGTGCCGCAGCCGGCGTCGAGCACGGGGCCGTCGACCGAGGTGGCGAGTGCGGTCGCCGCATCGGCGAAGCGGGGTGGACGGTTGGCCTCGTAGACCGCGGCGTCGCGCTCGTAGACCGCCAGCGTCTCGGGGTCGACGGTCACGCGTCGCCGAAGAGGTCGAGTTGTTCGGTGCGGGCGATGATCTCGGTGAGCGGTGTCCAGACCTTCCCGCCACGCGGCCCTCGTTCTGCCACCTCGATCAACTCGACCGGGATCGCACGCGAACGACCACGGGCATCGCGCAGGTCGATCGAGCCGTCGCTCTCACGCCCCATGACCTTGCCCGGCATCCATCGTTCGCCGTCCTGGCGTCGGAAGCGGATCTCGGCCCCCGCCCGGAGGCCGAGCGCGCCGAGCCAGCTCATCCGCCCTGGCTGCGTGCCTGGAGCTTGCGCATGCCGCCGAGCCAGCGGTCGTAGTCCTCGACCTTCTTGCCCCAGTAGTCGAGGACCTCGGGATGGGGGAGGACCAGGAACCGTTCGTCGGCGAGCGCCTCGACGATCGCGGCTGCCACGTCGTCGGGTTCGATCACGCCCTGCGAGCGGACGGTGTCCGCGCCGACGTCGGATCCGTCGTCGCCATCGGGGAAGAGCATCTTCGTGCGGACGCCCTGCGGGCAGAGACACGACACCTTGATGCCGTCGTCGCCGTGGGTGATCGAGAGCCACTCGGCCAGGGCCACGGCGGCATGCTTGGTGACGGAGTAGGGCGCAGCGCCGATGTTGGTGAGCAGTCCGGCGGCCGAGGCGGTGTGCAGGAGGTAGCCCTCGCCTCGGGCGAGCATGGCCGGGAGGGCCGCCCGCACGGCCCACACATGGGCCATCACGTTGATGTCCCAGATGCGGTACCAGTCCTCGTCGGGTGCCTCGACGCCTCCGCCGACCGCGATACCGGCGTTGAGGCACAGCAGGTCGATGGGGCCGTGCTCCTCGGCGGCACGCACGACCTCGACGTTGCCCGCCTCGGTCGACAGGTCGGCCGCGACCGCGATCGCCTGGCTGCCGATCCCGTCGGCGACCGCACGGGCAGCATCGGCGTCGACGTCGGCCACCACGACCAGCCGCGCCCCCTCGGCGGCGAAGCGCCGGGCCATGGCGCTGCCGATACCGCCGCCGCCGCCGGTCACCACTGCGAGCTTGTCGTCGAGTTCCATGGTCCGACCCTACGAAACGAAGGCGCGCATGGTGTCGGTGATCACGGCTCGGCGGTCCGGACCCCAGGGGAGCGGCATGAGCACGGGGACGTCGACGCCGGCATCGACGTAGGAACGCGCGAAGTCGCGGACCTCGTCGGCGTCGCCCATGAAGTCGATGGCATCGACGAAGGCGTCGCTGACCGCGGCGACGGCACCCTCGCGGTCGCGAGCGGCGTGTCGCTCGCGCACCTCGGCGACGTCGTCACCGAACCCGGCGCGCGCGAAGTTGCGGGCATACGCGTCGACCACGGCGTACGAGAACAGGTCCTTGCGGGCGTTCTCCTCGCCGTGTTCGCGCTCGGTGACCCCGGCGTGGACATACGCGAAGACGGTGGGGTCGACGCCGTCGGAACGCCGCGCCGCTCCGGCGCGGATCTGTTCGACCGACCAGGGCACGTGCGACGCCGGGAGGTAGTTCAGGAGCACGCCGTCGGCGACCTCGCCACCGAGCGCCAGCATCCGGGGATTGAGGGCACCGAGGACGACCTTGGGCTTCTTGTCGCCGAGGCGGACACCCAGACGGCTGCGCTTCAACGAGTAGAAGTCGCCGTCGAAGGTCACGGCGTCACCGGCCCAGATCTCCTTGAGCAGGGTCATGTACTCGCGGCACCGGTCGACCGGCCGGTCGCCGTAGTCGACGCCGTGCCAGCGTTCGGTCACCACCGGCGACGAGATGCCGATGCCGACGTACACGTCCCGGTCGGGTTGCAGTGCCTGGAGCGTGGCGGCGGCCATGGCCACGACCATCGGTGTGCGGAGCTGGAGGGCGAGCACCCCGGTACCGAGGCCGAGCGACGGGGCCGCCCCACCGGCGGCGGCGAGGAGCGAGAAGGCTTCCGGCCCGGTCGTCTCGGCCGTCCAGAACGAGCGGTAGCCGAGGTCTTCGGCCTCCTTGGCCGTCTCGACGGCCAGCTCCGGGCCCAGGGCCATGATGCTGGCGAAGGTGAATCCGGCCTGGTCCATTCCCATGCGGCGGACGGTACCCAGCTGGCCACCGGAGTGCGGAATGCCCGACGTGCCCGGGTGGTTGTCCATGGCGTGACCGACACCACCACCGACGCGATCACCTTCTACTGGCGCCCGGGCTGCGGCTTCTGCATGATGCTCGACCGCAAGCTGTCCAAGCTCGGGATCCCCATGGACAAGCGCAACATCTGGGACGACCCCGAGGCGGCGGCGACCGTTCGCTCGATCGCCAACGGCAACGAGACCGTGCCCACCGTCGTGGTCGGTGACATCTCGATGGTCAACCCCCGGGCGGCCGACGTCATCGAGGCGATGGGCCGCGTCGCCGGCTGATCAGCCGACGGAGATCGGATAGCGCTCGACCGACGACCCGGTGTCGTAGACGAGGGTGAACGTACCTGCGCGGTCGCTCCGGTAGACGTCGACGTAGAGGTCGGCCCCGTCCTCGGGTGTGTGGCCGGCGACGAGTTCGAGCGCACCGGCCTCGACATCGGCTGGGGGACCCCCGGCACCGGGGCGGACGACGGTCACGAAGGAGCCCCGTTCGACGGGGAACACCTCGCCCTCGCGGGCGACGGCGGTTCCGGCGCTGAAGGGCTGGTCGGGGTCGCCGACCACCAGGTCCCAGACCTGGACCTGTCGATCGACGGTGTCGAGCTGCACGAGCAACGTTCGCCCGTCAGCGAGACCGGTGAAGAGACGGCGCTCCTCGGCGAACTGGTCGTCGCCGGCCGTGCGTGAGTCGGCCTCGCGGAACGTGTCGCCCTCGAGGAACACGGCAGCGTCCGGGGACACCACATCGACCCAGTGGTCCGACTCGGGGTCGTCGTCGTAGCTCAGGACGCGCAGCTGGCCGACCTCCGCCGTGATCTGTGGTGCCCCGACGTCGAAGAGCTCGGCCTCGTCGAACGCACAGGCCGTCACCAGGACCGTGGCGAAGAGGAGGAGGCGTCGGAGCACCCGAGCATCCTGGCGCATCAGAAGCTGCCCGACCGCTCCAGGACGTAGACCTCGGCGCTGCGATCGGTGCCGGTCGGCGTGACGATGGCGGCGTAGTCGCCGCTGTCGCTCTGGAAGCAGCGCGGGTCGGACACGGCGATCTCGCCGGGAACTCCGTCGGCCGAGACCGCCTCGCCCAGGACCTGATCCCGGCCGTCGACGAGGACCAGCCGCAACGTGGTCCCTTCCGGCGCGGTGATGCGCAGACGGAGGGTGTTGTTGCAGAGGAGATCGCCCTCGTCCTCGACGCGGAACGGATAGCGGTCGGTGTCGTCGGTCGGCACGATCGTGGCTTCGATCCGGTCGCGCAGGACCGAACCGTCGATGTCGTCGGGCGCGGCCTCGCATCCGTTGGCGGCGACACCGTCGTAGTCCTCGTGGTCGCCGATGCACG
>JBFIHN010000092.1:0-10226 GCA_041601775.1 Acidimicrobiales bacterium | reverse complement strand
GGCCTGGGCATCGGGGTCGTCCGGCGTGATGTCGGACGGGTCGTCGTCCTCGCCGACGTCGAGCCGGGTCCCCAGGACGAGCCGCAGGTCGTTGATCGCCCGCATCCAGGCCGACAGTTCTTCGCCGCTGACCTCGCCCCCGTCGGCCTCGGCCAGCAGGCCCTCGATGACGTCGAGCGACGCGAACCGCTTCTCGAGCAGTTCGTCGCGCACCAGCGCCTGATAGCCGGCGTCGCGTTCGGGGTCGTTGGCGTAGGCGGTCGGGAACAAGCGGGTGAGTGACGGGTCGTTGTCGCCCAGCCCGGTGGTCAACAGCCCCCGGAGCTGTGGCAGCAGGCTGCGCAGCAGCTCGGCTTCGTGCTCCGGCAGCGAGATCCGGTAACGGTCGACGCCGAGACGCTTGACCCGACGGGTGAACAGGCCCATCTACTGCTGCTCCATGGTGGCCCAGAGGCCGTGTTCGTGGAGTCGGAACACGTCGAGCTCTGCCTTCTCGCGTGGCCCGTGCGAGACCGCAGCCCGGCCCTTCTCGTGGACGTCGAGCATCAGCGCGTCGGCCTTGGCCTGGCTGTACCCGAACAACTTGCGGAACACGAAGCTGACGTAGGACATGAGGTTGATCGGGTCGTTCCAGACGAGCACCACCCAGGGGCGGTCCTCGTCGACGACCTCGTCCTCGTCGAGCCCGACATCGGGATCGGCGACCTGGGGCGTGCTCATGTCGCGACCGGCTCCGGACGCTTCGCCGGCCGGGACGATGCCTCGACCACGGTCGTGGTGAGCAGGACACGGAGCGTCGCGACCCACACCAGCATCGACCCGAGGACGTGCACGGCGACCAGGCCGACCGGCACGCCGGTGAAGTACTGGGTGTAGCCGACGGCCCCTTGGGCGACCGAGGCCACGATCAGGACCCGCAGCGCGCGGTCGACGACCGGCGAGGCGCCGCCCCGCCGGGCCAGGAGGTAGGTCCACACGGTGGCGGCGAGCAGGATCCAGACCGCGATCGAGTGGATGCGGGCGACGTCGGGGACGAAGAAGTGGAGTCGCTCGACCTCCTCGTCGCCGCCGTGGGGTCCCGAGCCGGTCACGACGGTCCCGGTCACCAGGACGAGTGTCGAGGCCGCCAGCAGCACCTTGGCGAGCAGACGGATCTCGTCGGTGGCGACGGGGCGGCGGTGGCCGGCATCGACCTCGCCGGCACGGTGATGCAGCACCGTGGCGCACCCCACGAGGACGGCCGACAGCAGGAAGTGGCCGATCACGAACGGGGGCGCCAACTCGAAGAGGACGGTCAGGCCGCCGAGGACGATCTGGGCCAGGACCCCGGCCACCAGCGACCACGACCACCAGGTGAGGTCGCGTCGGCGGGGTTCGCGCCGGATCGAGCCGGCGACGGCGAGGGCGACGGACACGGACACGACGCCGGTGAAGAGCCGGTTCGCGTACTCGATCACCCCGTGGACACCGGACTCCTCGTGGGGGACCAGGCTGCCCGGTTCACAGTTCGGCCAGGTCGAACAACCGAGTCCGGAGCCGGTCAGACGCACGCCGGCGCCGCTCACCACGATGACGCCGAGCGCCAGGAGGGCGACGAGCGTGATCCGGCGATACGCACGAGGTGAGAGACGGAAGCGCCGCACCCCTCCAGCGTGGCCGGTTCCGCTCGCGGAATGCCAACGCCCCGCGGCCGGTCCCTCTTGGTCCCCCGCATGGGGTGGGGCCTAGTCTTCGTTCGTCATGCTCGCGGCCGCCACCCCTTCCCGATCACAGCAGGTGCGCTCGACCGTCGGGGCGTACGTCGCCCTGACCAAGCCGCGCATCATCGAGCTGCTGCTCGTGACCACGGTGCCGACCCAGATCGTCGCCCAGCGCGGCATGCCGCCGCTGTGGCTCATCGTCGCCACCGTCTTCGGTGGAACCCTCGCCGCCGGTGGCGCCAACGCCATCAACATGTACGTCGACCGCGACATCGACAAGCTCATGTCACGGACGCAGAACCGGCCGCTGGCGACGGGCGCGATCGAGCCCCGCAACGCGCTGATCTTCGCCGTCGCCCTCGAGATCGTCGCCTTCGCCTTCCTGTGGGCCACCGTCAACCTGCTCTCGGCTGCCCTCGCCGTCTCGGCCTGTCTGTTCTACGTGTTCGTCTACACGCTGTGGCTCAAGCGCACGTCGACCCACAACATCGTCATCGGTGGCGCCGCCGGCGCCGTGCCGGTGCTCATCGGCTGGTCGAGCGTCACCAACTCGCTCGACTGGGCCCCGGTCGTGCTCTTCGCGGTGATCTTCATCTGGACCCCGCCCCACTACTGGCCGCTGGCGATCCGCTATCGCGACGACTACGCCGCCGCCGACGTCCCCATGCTCCCCGTGATGGTCGACGACAAGGTCACCTGCCGTCGGATCATCGCCTACACGCTGGCGCTGTGGGCGACCACCCTCGTCTTCGCCCCCGTCGCCGACATGGGACTGACCTACCTGGGGTCGGCCATCGCGCTCGGTGCCATCTTCCTCTTCCAGACCGTCCGACTGTTCGTCGACCCCACCCCGGCCCGCGCCATGCGGGTCTTCGGATGGTCGATCACCTACGTGACACTGCTGTTCGGGGCCATGGCCGTCGACCAGTTGCTGCCGACCTGATCCGCTCTGCTTCTCGCTGATTCCGTGCCCGACCGACCGATTCTGACCAGTCTGTGGACGATGAGTAATGTCCGCACGACAACTGGACCTCGACCACCCAGCCCACGGCGGAGCGCCGACCGCACCTGCGGCGCCCGGGCCGCAGGAGACCGAATTCGATGACCGCCACTGACACCCATGCGCCGCCCGCGGTGACGAGCGACGCCCCCGCACTGGCGCCGCCCCGACCTGCTCCGGGCTTCGCCGCCCTGATCGGGACCGGCGACCACCGCAAGATCGGCCGACTCTGGATCGGGACCTCGTTCCTCTTCCTGCTCGCCTCCGGCATCGCCGGTGCGCTGCTCGGGGCCGAGAAGCTCGACACCAGCGGCATCGACGTGCTCGACGTCGACGCCGTGGCCGAGATCTTCAGCCTCCACGCCGTCGCCGGCGTCTTCCTCTTCCTGGTCCCGCTGCTGCTCGGCCTGGCGATCACGATCGTGCCCAGCCAGATCGGTTCGCCGACGGTGGCGTTCCCCCGGGCCGCCGCCGCTGCGTACTGGACCTACCTGGTCTCCGGTGCCGTCGTGTTGACCTCCTTCGCCGCCGACGGTGGCCCCGGTGGCTCGGATCCCGACGCCGTGGCCCTGTTCCTGGCCGCCATGATCCTCGTGCTCGCCAGCCTGTGTCTCGCCGCCGTGTCCGTCGCGACCACCGGCCTGGCCTTGCGGGCCGAGGGCATGAGCATCACCCGGGCCCCGCTGTTCACCTGGGCCAACATCGTCGCCGCCGGCATCTGGATCATCACCCTGCCGATCCTCGCCGGCATCCTCCTGCTGGCCTACGTCGACGTGAAGTACGGCTCGACGTTCATCGGTGGTGGCGAGCAGCTCTACCTGCGCATGTCGTGGGCGTGGAACCAGCCCACCGTCTACATGTACGCCATCCCCGTGCTCGGCATCGTCGGCGACATCATCCCCGTGGCCGCACGCACCCGCCTCACCCAACACCGCATCGCCATGGGCTGCATCGGTGGCTTCGCCGCCCTGTCCTTCGGCGCCTGGGCCCTGCCGGGCTTCTCGCCGTCGACGCGTGGCGATCTCCTGCTCGCCTACACCGACGAGGTGCCCTTCGTCGCCTGGTCGTTCCTGGTCATCGTCCCGCTGCTGGCACTCACCGGCCTCGTCGCCGACACGCTGCGCCGCGGCGCCGTCCGGGTCATGAGCCCGCTGGTGTGGGCACTGTCGGCTCTGGTCATGCTCCTCGCCGGTGCGGCCAACGGTGCGCTGGTGAGCGTCGATCCGCTCGACCTGCTCAACACGACCGGGACGACCTCGCAGATCCACTACGTCCTCGCCGCCTCCGCCCTCGGGCTGCTCGGCGGGCTGGTCTACTGGTCGCCGCTGATCTGGGGTCGTGCGTTCCCCGAGGGTCCGTCCCTCGCCCTCGCCGGTGGCGGCCTGGTCGGCACGATCGTCCTCTGCCTCCCCGACCTCGTCAGCGGCTTCCTCGACCAGTCGGCGCTGCTCGGCGGTGCGGCGGACAACGTCGACGCCATCGAGGCCCTCAACCTGGTCTCCCTGGTCGGCGGCGGCATCTTGGCCCTCGTCGCCCTCGGCTTCGTCGGCCTGCTCCTCAAGGTCGGTGCCGGACGCGACAACGACGAGGTCGACCCCGAACAACGCGATCCGTGGGAAGGGCACACCCTCGAGTGGGCGGGCGACGAGTCGCCGTCCATCACCTCGGAGGCCCCGGTCTACGACGCCCGTCACGCGGAGGTCTCGTCCTGATGAGCGCCACCAGCACCATCGTCGAACCGGCCCAGGTGCCCCTGCACCTCGACGCCGTCGCCCCGGCGCCGGCCCGTCGCCCACGCCAGCTGCTCATCGGCACGGCGTTCGGCGCCGCCGGCTCGGTCGCCGTCTTCGTCGGGGTCCTCGCCGTGTACTTCTCGGTCCGGTCCCAGGTCGTCGCCGACGGCACGGCCTGGCTCCCCACCGGGTCGACCATCCCGCTGTCGCCCGGCAACATGAGCATGGCGACGCTGATCATGTCGCTGGTCACGATGCAGTGGGCCGTGCACGCCGCCGCCCACCGCGACCGTGGTCACGCCTACACGGCCCTCGGCGTCACTGTCCTCTTCGGCCTCTCCCACATCACCTTGATCGGCTTCCTGTGGACGCAGTGGAACCTGCCGCTCAACGGTTCGGCGACGGTCCAGGCCGTGTTGTTGTTCACGGTCCTCGGCCTCCAGGTCGCCATGACCGGTGCCGCCTTGATCTTCATCGCCCTGATGGCGCTGCGCAGTCTCGGTGGCCAGTTCACCGGCCCCGACGCCGAAGGCCTGTCCGCCGCCGCTCTGTACTGGTACGTCACCGTCGCCGTCTACTCGGTGATCTGGTACGCGATCCTGATCGTGAAGTGAAGCGCTGATGATCACCACCGCCTCCAAGTTCTTCTACGCCCTCGCCGGCCTGCTGCTCCTCACCGGAGTCGTCTACGGCTACACCACCGGTGGCGGCGAAGTCGGCCCGGTCAGCCTCGGCTACAAGGGTGCTGTCGGCGACCAACTCGGCTACACCGTCCTCATGGGCGCGGCCTTCGTCGCCGCCTTCGTCGGCTTCGCCACCACGGCGTTCCGCGACGGCGACCCCGAGGCCGGCGCTGCCCTCCTCGGCGTCGAGCACGCTCCGGCCCCCACCGTCCCCGGGACGTCGTACTGGCCCCTCGTCGGGGCCTTCGGTGCCGGACTCGTCGTCGTCGGTGCGGCTCTGAACAACGTCTTCTTCGTGGCCGGCCTGCTGGTCCTCGGGGCCGTCGCCGTCGAGTGGACGATGCAGGCCTGGGCCGAGCGGGCCACGGGCGATCCTGCCGTCAACCGTGAGATCCGGAACCGCTTCATGCTCCCGATCGAGGTCCCCGTCGCCGGGGCGCTCGTCATCGCCGTGATCGTCGTCGGCTTCTCCCGACTGTTCCTCACGCTCAGCGCCGAGAACGCCGTCTGGGCCGCACTGGTCATCGCGGCACTGGTCTTCGTCGTCGGCACGGCGCTGTCGACCCGTCCCAGCCTCCGCCCAGACCTGCTCGCCGGCCTCTTGGTGATCGCCGCCGTGGCCACCATCGGCCTCGGCATCGCCTCTGCGGTGCAGGGCGAGCGAGACTTCGAACACCACGGCGAGGAGCACTCCGAAGTGGAGGGCGACCACGCCGATGACGGCGCCGAACACGCGCCGGTCGAGGAGAGCAACTGATGTCCCGCTTCACGTCCGCTCGGGCTCGTCTGCTCGCGCTGGTCACCGTCGTCGGCCTCGCGGCCTCGGCCTGTGCATCGAACGCGCAACAGACGACGTTGGAGCCCAAGGGCCCCGCCGCCGACAAGATCAACAACCTGTCGAACATCACGTTCCTCATCGCCGGTCTGGTCTTCGTCCTCGTCGAGGTCGGCGTCTTGTTCGTCGCCTGGAAGTTCCGCAAGCGCAAGGGCGACGACGACAGCGTCCCCGTGCAGATCCACGGTCACACCAAGGCCGAGATCGGCTGGACCGTCCTCCCCGCCGTGATCCTGGCGTTCCTCGCCGTCGCCACCGTGGGCACCATCCTCGACCTCGCCGAAGAACCCGAGGACGCACTGCAGATCCGCGTCGTCGGCCAGCAGTGGTGGTGGAGCTACGACTACGACATCGACGGCGACGGCCTCCACCCCGACGGCGACGTCAACGCACCGGGCATCGAGAACCCCGACGAGTACGAGACCGACATCGAGGTCGCCAACGAGATGGTCATCCCCGTCGGGACGCCCGTCTACCTGTCGATCGAGTCGCGCGACGTCATCCACAGCTTCTGGATCCCGGCCCTCAACGGCAAGAAGGACGCCGTCCCCGGCCGCACCCACTACCTCACGCTCGAGGCCGACGAACCCGGCACCTACGTGGGTCAGTGCACCGAGTACTGCGGTCTGTCGCACGCCTACATGCGGATGAGCGTCCGGGCCCTCCCCCAGGACGAGTACGACGCCTGGGTCGAGGACCAACTCGCCGGGCCCGCCCAGCCGGCCAACGACCTCGCCGTGCAGGGTGAAGAGATCTTCGGCACGCTGTGCGCCAGCTGCCACCTCATCGAAGGCACCAACGACGCCTTCAACGGCGCCGACCAGGTGTCGGGCGCCGCGCCCAACCTCACCCACTTCGCCAGCCGCGGCACCTACGCCGGCGGGATCTTCGAGCTCTGGAACGACATCGACGGCGACGGCATCGTCGAAGCCGACGAGATCGGCGTCGAGCTCAACGACAACCAGCTCGAAGCCTGGCTGCGCAACCCATCCGCCGAGAAACCCCTCGCTGCCGACGGCAGACGGGGCATGCCCGATCTCGGGCTCAACGAGTCGCAGATCGATGCACTCGTCGCCTACCTGATCGGTCTGGAGTAGCACCATGGCAATCGTCGAAGCACCCGACACCAGCGCCGACCAACTCGCCCTCACGACGGGTGCCGCCGTGGCGTCACCCGCCGACTCGCTCGGCGTGTTCCGTCGTCCGCAGGGCGACACCGGTTGGAAGAGCTGGCTCTTCACCGTCGATCACAAGCGGATCGGCATCATGTACGGCGCCGCTGCGCTGTTCTTCTTCGTGATCGGTGGCATCGAGGCCCTGATCATCCGGACGCAGCTGGCTGCGCCCGACCAGGAGCTGATCTCCGCCGACCTGTACAACCAGGTCTTCACCATGCACGGCGTCACGATGATCTTCCTCGTGGTGATGCCCATCGGTGCGGCGTTCATGAACTACCTGATGCCGCTCCAGATCGGCGCACGCGATGTGGCGTTCCCGCGGCTCAACGCCTTCTCGTTCTGGTGCTTCTTCTTCGGTGGCGTCTTCTTCAACTCGTCCTGGTTCCTCGGCGGCGGCGCCGACGGTGGCTGGTTCGCCTACGCCCCCAACACCTCGGTCATCTTCAGCCCGAGCCACGGCATGGACTTCTATGCCATCGGCCTGCAGATCACCGGCATCGCCTCGCTCGTCGGTGCCATCAACTTGATCACCACGGCCATCAACATGCGTGCCCCTGGCATGTCGCTGATGAAGATGCCGGTCTTCACCTGGATGTCGCTGGTGACGCAGTTCCTGCTGCTCTTCGCCATGCCGGTCATCTCGGTCGCGCTGTTCCTGTTGACCTTCGACCGGATCTTCGACGCCAACTTCTTCAACGTCGCCGCCGGCGCCGACCCACTCCTGTGGGAACACCTCTTCTGGGTCTTCGGACACCCCGAGGTGTACATCATGATCCTGCCGGCGTTCGGCATCGTCTCCGAGACCCTCCCGGTGTTCTCCCGCAAGCCGATCTTCGGCTACGAGTTCATCGTGTTCTCCGGCGTCGCCATCGGGTTCATGGGCTGGGGCGTGTGGGCGCACCACATGTTCGCCTCGGGCATCGGGCCGATCTCGGTCGCTGCCTTCGCCGTGTCGACGATGTTCATCGCGGTCCCCACGGGCGTGAAGATCCTCAACTGGATGGCCACGATGTGGGGCGGCAAGTTGTCCTTCACCACGCCCATGCTGTTCTCGATCGGTCTGGTCACGATGTTCACCATCGGCGGCCTCTCGGGTGTGTCGCACTCGATCGCTCCCGCCGACACCCAGCAGACGGACACGTACTACATCGTCGCCCACTTCCACTACGTGCTCTTCGGTGGTGCCCTGTTCGGCTTCGTCGGTGGCTTCTACTTCTGGTGGCCCAAGGCGTTCGGCCACCTGCTCCGCGAAGGTCTGGGCAAGGCCCACTTCTGGATCATGCTCCTCGGCTTCAACCTGACGTTCGGGCCCCAGCACATCCTCGGTCTCCAGGGCATGCCCCGCCGCACGCACTCGTACTTCGACGGCTACGGCTTCAACTTCTGGAACCTGGTCTCGACCGTCGGCGCCTTCTTGATCGCCCTGTCGTTCCTCGTGTTCTTCTTCAACATCTTCGTGTCGTACCGCGACTCGAAGAAGCCTGGCTGGGTCAACCCCGGCCCCGACCCGTGGGACGCGCGTTCGCTCGAGTGGATGACGGCGTCGCCGACGCCCACGCACAACTTCGACCACACGCCGGTCGTCACCCATCGTGACGAGTTCTGGTTCCGCAAGTACGGCGAGACCGACGACCACAAACTGGTGCCGATCGCCACCGCCGAAGAGGTCGCACAGACCGGTCACCGCACCGACGTGCACCTCCCGGCGCCGTCGTACTGGCCCATCGTGTTGTGCTTCTCGTTCCCGCTCATCGGGTACGGGCTGATCTTCAACCTCGGGTTCGCCTTCGTCGGCGGGTTCATCACCTTGATGGCGCTCTACGGCCTGGCACTCGAGCCGGCGGACGATCCCGACGCCGGCCATGGACACGGACACGACGACCACGAGGCCGGCGATGCCGTCGCCGTGGGTGCGGGTTCCGACGAGGAGGCCTCGTCCGATGACTGACACCGCTGCCGCCCCCGAGGCGATCACGACCGGTCCCGCCGCCGACGAGTTCGACGGCGCCGATCTCGAGTCCTGGGGCCTGGGCACCAACAACGCCACCGGCATCTCCAACAACAAGTTGGGCATGTGGCTCTTCCTCGGATCGGACTGCCTGCTCTTCGGTGGGCTGATCTCCACCTACCTGCTGCTGCGCCACCGCGGCGAGGGCATCGGCCCGGCCGACGTGTTCGACATCCCGTTCACCTCGGTGTCGAGCTTCGTGTTGCTGATGTCGTCGGTCTCGATGGTCTTCGCCGTGAGCTCGATCAGCCGTGGTGACCACCAGAAGCTGCGGTTGTGGCTGCTCGTCACCTCGATGCTGGGCGGCACGTTCATCGCCGGCCAGGTCTACGAGTTCACCTCGTTCTACCGCGAGGGCCTGGGCTACACGACCAACCTGTTCTCCTCGGCGTTCTACAGCCTCACCGGCTTCCACGGCGTGCACGTCACCGTCGGCATCGTCATGTTGATGTCGCTGTTCGTGATGTCGCTCACCGGTCGGTTGTCCGAGGAACGGGCCGAGACGGTCGAGATCGTCGGCCTGTACTGGCACTTCGTCGACGTCGTGTGGGTCCTCATCTTCACGATCGTCTACCTGATCCCGTAAAGGCGGCTTCGATGAGCACTGCCACTGTCGACACCCACACCACCGATCACGATGACCACGATCATCCCAGTGACGCCCTGTACTGGAAGGTCGGCGGGATGCTCGGCATCCTCACGCTGCTCGAGGTCGGGACGTACTTCATCACCGACGACCCCTACAGCCACGAGCTCGCGCCGCTGCTGATCGGCGGCCTCCTGGCCCTGATGGTGATCAAGTTCATCACCATCATCTCGTTCTTCATGCACCTGAAGTTCGACAGCCGCATCTTCCGCTTCGTGTTCGTCGCCGGCTTGGTCCTCGCCGTCGGCGTCTACCTGGCGATCCTGTCGACGTTCGCCTACTTCGACAGCGGCTACGAGGCCGGCCTCCAGCTCCTCCGCTGAGGGCCCTGGGCCCTCTGGGTTGCGGATCCGCGCGCTGGCGCGCGGAATCACGACCCAGAATCCGATGCGTGTCGAAGTCGGTGCGGGCGTTCAGCCTCGTGTCGACGGCTCGATGACGTC
>JBFIHN010000091.1:0-10306 GCA_041601775.1 Acidimicrobiales bacterium | reverse complement strand
CGGACCCGACGGCTCTCGCGCACCACCAGGGCGCCGATCACGACGACGCCACCGAGCACGGCGACGAAGAGCACGGTCTGGAGGGCTCCGCCACGGTCACCGGCGTCCTCGGGCGCGGCGCCGGAGTTGGGTCGGGGGATGATCCCGCCACCCTCGGGCTCCTCGCCGAGCGTGGTGACCGGCGCATCGCCGACGGGAGCGGCCCCCGCTGCCGGAGCCCACGCGCACGTGAGCCCCAGCAGCAGCGATCCGACGAACAGGGCGAGGCGACAGCGGCGCATCTCCCCATGTTTGCCAGACGAGGGCCTTCAGGTCACTTCGCCAGCTTGGGCGCCGGCGCGTCGCCGTTGACGACCTTCTTGAAGCCCGCGCCGATCTGCACCTTCGGGACCTTCTTGGCGGGCACGGGAACGGGCTCGCCGGTCTGCGGGTTGCGGGCCGTCGTCTTCTTGCGCGAGACGCGCTCGAACTTCAGGAAGCCGGTCCACGCGATCGGCTCCTTGCCGGCCTTGGTCACGGCCTGCACGACCTCTTCGAAGCCGTTCAACACGTCCGCTGCCGTCTTCTTGTCGACGCCGGCCTGCTTGGCGACCTGCTCGATGAGCTCGGTCTTGTTCATCTGTCTCTCCTCGGAGGGATCGGTGTATCGGGGCCGGGCAGTCTGACGTCCCGGCTCGCCCGACGCGCGGACCCTCTCGACGAGGCGATCACAGGGTCTGGAGCCCGAGTTGACCGACGCCCGTCGGCGTCACGACCACGTCGTGACACCCGAGCGGGGCATCGGTGCCCGCACCCACGTTCCGGGCGATCACACACACCCGATGTGTGCCCGGCTCGACCGACCACACGATCTCGAACCCGTGCGCGTCTCCCACGAGCGGATCGTGACGCGAGGCCAACAGCTCGAAGGGCTGGTCGTCCATCGTGATCAGGACCCCGATCGGGTCGACGCTGTCGGGATCCGCGGCTCGTCCGCGCACCACGATCCCGAACGCCGTCGCGACCACATCGGTCACCGACCCGACCGGGTCGACCGAACGCGGCACCGACGGATCCGTCTGGGTCGCGGGCTCGGTCGGTGGCGGAGGCGACGGTGAACGACGTTGCGCGTGGACGGCGATGGCCCGGAGTCCGTTGACGTCGCCCGAGCGGTACTCGCCCGCCTCGAAGCTGGTCGAGTGCATGGTCTGGACCTGGCCGTCCCACTCCTCGTCGTAGTGCGCGAGCCCGAACGCGTGGCCGATCTCGTGGCGGACGCCGTTGTCGATCGAGGCCGCCGACCGTTCGAGCAGGCGGGGATGGATCCACACCTGCGCCGACTCGACCTGGCCGTCGACCACGGTCGGGGCCGCGCAGCCCAGCCAGAGGCCGACGCACGGTGATCGCGTCGCCACCCGCACGTCGATCTGTCCTGCGCTCGGCGTCGCGTCGGACGCCACCGTGCCCCGGGCCACGACCACGCGCTGGCCCACCACGTCGCGCATGGTGGCGGCGACGCCCTCGAGGTGGGGACGGAGCTGTTCGACGGCGGACGACTGGACCAAGCGGATCGTGTACGACTCGCGCAGCGTGGTGTCGGCGTAGGTGGCGTAGCCGTCGTTGCGGACCGAGGGTGCCGAGGTACCCGAGGCCTTCGCCTCGTAGACCACGAAGTCACCGTCGCGATGCACCTCGGCCCGTTCGACGAGCGCGCTCGGCGCCGACGGCGGCGCCGACCGGACGAGGCCGATCGTGACCATCCCGGCCAGCAACGCCACCGCCAGCACCGGTACGGCCAGCACCGCGCGTGGTCCGACTCGTCTGCCTGCCTGCACCCGCTGCACCAGCCACTCCCCCGGTCCGACCCCGACATCCGTCCGGGCATTCAGGACGTACCGGACAGTGTGACAAATGTCGCCGGGCTCCGTCGCAATCGCGTCCGGCGGCTCAGCGCGGACGGGGACGGCGGCGGCGGACGGCGACCGCCACGGCGCCGACGAGCCCGAGTCCGACGGCGCCGACCATGGTCAGGCCGACGCCACTCCACCCGACGTCATCGCCCTCGGGCGCGTAGGTGAAGCGGTACGCGTCACGCTGCGCGTCGCCGTCGATGGCCACGAAGTCGTACTCCACGACGTAGTTCCCGGGCGTCGACAGCGCGGCGAAGGAGACCGACGCGACGCGCCCGTCGTCGGAGTGGACCACGTCGCCCTGGCTCGCCACCGACTCACCGTCGATCGTGGCGACCGCGATGCGGACCGTCGGCAGCACCGGATCGAGGAACTGCAACTCGACACGGTCGATCTCGTCGGCGACGACCTCGCCCGGGGCCGGCACCGCCCGTTGTACCTCGGTGTGGGCACGGGCGGGCACGGTGGACGAGACGGTGAGCACCGCCGCGACAGCGAGGAGCAAGGACAGGCGCGATCGCACCCGTCCAGCGTAGAGAGCGAGCGGTCAGTTGACCTGCCGCTCGCGACCCTCCCAGAACGGGGCCCGCAGCTTGAACTTCTGGAGCTTGCCGGTCGCGGTGCGGGCCAACTCGGTGCGGAACTCGATGCTGGTCGGGCACTTGTAGTGGGCGAGCTTCGACCGGCAGTACTCGATGAGCGCGGCCTCGTCGGTGGTGGCTCCCTCGGCCGGCACGACGAGCGCGGTGACCGTCTCGCCCCACTTCTCGTGGGGGATCCCGATGACCGCGACCTCGGCGACGTCGGGGTGGGAGAACAGACAGTCCTCGACCTCGATGGACGAGACGTTCTCGCCGCCGGAGATGATCACGTCCTTCTTGCGGTCGGAGATCGACAGGTAGTTCTCGTCGTCGATGACGCCACCGTCACCGGTGTGGAACCAGCCGCCCGCCAGCGCGGTGGCCGACGCCTCGGGGTTGTCCCAGTAGCCCTCGAGCACGACGTTCGACCGGGCCAGGATCTCGCCGCTGTCGCTGGTGTCGAGGGTGACGCCGAGGGCGGGCACCCCGGCGCGGCTCAGCTTCTTGGCCCGCTCCTGGGGCGGCAGGTCGTCGTACTCCGCGCGACCCCGGTTGATCGTGAGCAGCGGGGCGGTCTCGGTGAGGCCGTAGATCTGCACGAACTCCCAGTCGAGGTCACGCTCGACCGCTTCGATGGTCGACGTGGGCGGCGGCGCGCCCGCCATGACCCACCGGTTGGTCCCGGCGCCGGGGATCGGCCCGGACCACGACTTGGCGGCGTCGAGCACCATCGAGCCCACGGTCGGGGCACCACACATGAGGCTGACGCCGTGCTCGTCGACGCGACGCAGGATCTCCGCACCGTCGACGGCGCGCAGCACGATGTGCTTCCCGCCCATGGCGGTCACGGCGTACACCATCCCCCAGCCGTTGCAGTGGAACATCGGCAGCGTGTGCAGATACACGTCGCGGTCGCTCACGCCCATGTGCCAACCGAAGGTGGCGGCGTTGAGCCACAGGGTGCGGTGGGTGAGCTGGACCCCCTTGGGCCGTGCCGTGGTCCCGCTGGTGTAGTTGATGGTGGCGGTCTCGTCCTCGTCCGCATCCCACGCCACCGGCTCGGTGTCGAAGCGCAGGAGTGCCTCGTCGGTCTCGGCCCCGAGCACGAACTTGTGCTTCGCCTCGACGCCGGCCCGGGACTCCTCGAGCTCGGGGTCGACGAGGAGCACCGACGCCCCGGAGTGCTCGACGATGTAGCGGACCTCGTCGGGGCCGAGCCGGAAGTTCACCGGGACCAGCACCCGCCCGTAGGCGCTCACGCCGAAGAACGACGTGAGCAGCCGGGCGGAGTTGTGGCTGACGACCGCCACCCGCTCCCCCAGTCCGACGCCGAGGGCGTCGAGCCCGGCGGCCTGGGCGCGCGCCAACTCGGCCATGCGCCGATAGGTCACCGCGCCCCACGACTCGGCCGGCTGGTCCGCTTCGTCGACGAACGCGATCCGGTCGCCGTACACGAGCTCGGCGCGGTCGATGTGGTCTCGGACGGTCAACGGGACACGCATGCCGCTGACATTAACGGGGGTGGATCAGCCCTGGGCGCGGAGGTAGAACTCGTCCGATGCGGCGAGGAACTCGGCCAACCGGACGTCGTCGGGCGACAGCAGCTGCTCGGCCCAGTACGCCCAACCCCCCGGATCCGGGTTCCGACCCAGCAGCGCCCGATAGAGACCACGCACCCGGTCCCGCCGCGACTCGATCGAACGGTAGAAGCTGTCGGCGACGATGAACCGGTCCGCACCGCCACTCACCACGCTGGTCCAGTAGTCGAGCCCGGACTGGTCGGGGGCCCGGTGCACGATCTCGCGGTAGAGCGCGGTGACGAATCCCCGGGGCGTCGAGCCGGAACGACGGTAGAACTCGGCCGACGAGTAGAAGTTGGCTCCCACCGCCGACAGGGGGAGGCCGTCGATGACGAGTTGGCGCCAGTACGCCTTGCCCGACGCGTCCGAGGAGCGGCCCAGCGCCGTGCGGTAGATGTTCTCGATCTCCCGGCCCAACCACTCGTTCGAGGTCGACAGATTGCGGACCAGGGTGCCGCGCGACCCCCCTCGCGACAACGAGGCGCTCCACGCGTCCCGGACCGACGAGGAGGGACCGCGGCCCAGGA
The DNA here is from genome assembly GCA_041601775.1 of Acidimicrobiales bacterium. Lineage (GTDB taxonomy): Bacteria > Actinomycetota > Acidimicrobiia > Acidimicrobiales > Salinilacustritrichaceae > Salinilacustrithrix. The sequence goes on along the minus strand of JBFIHN010000091.1, from coordinate 5,729 downwards.
AGAGCTGGTGCGCAGCGTCGGCGAAGCGCCCGTGACGGAACGAGACCGGATGGCGGGTCTGGTCCGGCCGCAGACGGGGAGCACGGCCGGGCCCGTCGAAGGTGACGGGCTCGATGTGCGTGGCGCGCCGGCCCGACGGATACCCCACGGCGCCACGCCACGAGTGGAACGCGACCGAGGTCCTCCCGAAGGCGTCATGGAAGAAGGACGTGCCGCCCGGTCCGACGACACCGTTGCTGTTCGACAGCCAGAGCGGACCACCGACGTCGGACCAGTGGCACGGGCCGGCAGGACCGTCGCAGCGCACCACGTGCGCCGAGTAGTCCGCCGTCGTGTAGCGGTCGAGCGAGAACGTCAGCCAGTACCGTCCGCCGTCGTAGGTCATGTCGGGGTTCTCGATGAGCGGGCTCGACACGTCCCGCTGGTCGGACAGGATCGTCGTCGGCTCCCCGACGAATCCCCGACCGTCGCTCGTCAGCCGGTTGGGCCCACAGCCGTGGATCCAAGCCGCCTCCCGGCGCGTTCTCGTCCGACTTCCAGTGCAACCACCACTGGCCGGTCCGAGGATCGAGGAACGGCGAGGCGTCGATGCTCCCGCCGACATCGTGTTGACAGACCAAGGGCGACGCCGTCGGGGTGAACGGTCCCGACGACGACGACCCGCGGGCGACGCCGATGCACTGGTCCCCCGACCCCTGGTGCCGTGCGGTGAAGTACAGGTTCCACGCACCACCGATCCGTGCGACCCCGGGCGACCAGGTCGACCCTGGAGCCGCCCACGTCGGCAGTGTCGGCAGCGCGTCGCCGTCGAACTGCGTCCAGTCCCCGAGGTCGGCCGACGAGCGCATCGGCACGTTGAACACCACGCCGTAGACGGCGAAGTTCGTCGCGTACACCCGATAGCGCTTGGCCGACGCGTCGTAGACGACCTCCGGGTCCGGCCAGTCGCCGTCGATCACGGGTCCCCGCATCGCCGGCCCGGCGGCCGAGGACGCCTCGATCCACGCGAACAGCGGGACCACGAGCGCGACGATCGCGACCACCGCGTCCGCGCGCCGCATCGTCGTCCTCGCTGTCCTCACCGCCACCCGCAGCCGCCCAGCATGATCGTCATCGACGAGGGTGAGTTTACCCCATACCCGTCAAAGCCTGACGTAATGGACATCAGTCCGGCGGTCGCCGCCGACGGCCGTCCGACAGCGGACTGCTTGCGCTATACCCCCGGTAGGTATATGACTGTCCCCATGGGGCGCTCCGGTGCATCCTTCGCACCGCGCTTGGGAAGGGGACCTTCGTGATGACTTCGATCAACCACGACCACGACACGCTGTCGACCGAGGACGACGACGCAACCGGCCACCGACCTGGTGGCCATGGCGACCACGCCTCGATGTTCCGTCACCGCTTCTGGTGGAGCCTCGTGCTCTCGATCCCGGTGATCGCCACCAGCCACATGGTCATGGACTGGTTGCACTACGAGCTCGACTTCGCCGGTGTCGAGATGGTCGGCCCCGTGCTCGGCACGGTCCTCTTCCTGTGGGGTGGACGACCATTCCTCGAGGGCGGTGTCGCCGAGGCACGGTCGCGTGAGCCGGGAATGATGCTGCTGATCGCCATGGCGATCACCGTCGCGTACGTGTCGTCGCTCGCCTCGAGCCTCGATCTCTTCGACCTCGAGTTCTGGTGGGAGCTGGCGGCGCTCATCACGATCATGTTGCTCGGGCACTGGCAGGAGATGAAGGCCATCGGCCAGGCGAGTTCAGCGCTCCACGCCTTGGCGGAGCTCCTTCCCGACGACGCCGAGCGGGTCGGCGACGATGGTGGGGTCGTCACCGTCTCGGTCCACGACCTGGCCGCCGGCGACGTGGTCCTCATCCGTTCGGGTGGCCGAGTCCCGGCCGACGGCGAGGTCATCGAGGGCTCGGCCGAGGTCGACGAGTCGATGGTCACGGGCGAGTCACGACCCGTCGGCAAGGGGCGCGGGGACCGTGTCGTCGCCGGGACGATCGCCACCGACTCGGCGATCCGCGTCCGTGTCGACGCCGTCGGCGACGACACGGCCCTCGCTGGCATCCAGCGCATGGTCGCGGATGCCCAGGAGAGCAAGGGGCGCGCCCAGGCGCTGGCTGATCGAGCCGCCGCACTGCTGTTCTACGTGGCGGGGTCGGCCGCCGTGATCACGTTCGTGGCGTGGTTCACGGTCGGACGCTCCGACGATGCCGTGGTCCGGACGGTGACGGTGCTGGTGATCGCGTGCCCCCACGCCCTGGGGTTGGCGATCCCCCTCGTCGTCTCACTGTCGAGTGCGATGGCCGCGACGAACGGGATCCTCGTCAAGGACCGGATCGCGCTCGAACGGATGCGCGAGATCGATGCCGTCCTGTTCGACAAGACCGGCACGCTCACCAAGGGGGAGCACGTCGTGGCCGACGCGGCTGCGGCCGAGGGATTCGACCTCGACGATGTCCACCGGATCGCAGCGGGCGTGGAAGCCGACAGCGAGCATCCGCTCGCTCGCGCCATCGTCACCGCGGCGAGGGAGCGTGGTGACATCGCCCGGGCCGATGACTTCCGGTCGATCACCGGCCGTGGCGTGGCAGCGAAGGTCGACGGCGTCGAGTTCGCCGTCGGTGGACCAGCGCTGCTGCGCCAACGCGACGTGGCGGTGCCCGCATCACTCCGCGACCGCGTCGACACCTGGACCGAGCGCGGAGCAGCGGTTCTCCACCTGCTGCGCGAGGACGACATCATCGGATCGTTCGCGCTGGAGGACGAGGTCCGTCCTGAGGCCCGCCAGGCGGTCGCAGCACTCCAGGACCAGGGCATCCAGGTGGTCATGATCACGGGCGATGCGCGTCAGGTCGCCGAGGCGGTGGGCATCGACCTGCGGATCGACGAGGTCATGGCCGAGGTGCTCCCCCAGGACAAGGACCGGAAGGTGGCCGAACTCCAGGAGCGTGGCCTGCGCGTCGCCATGGTGGGCGACGGCGTCAACGACGCTCCGGCGCTCGCCCGCGCCGACGTGGGCCTCGCCATCGGCGCCGGCACCGACGTCGCCATCGAATCGGCCGGCGTCGTCCTCGCCTCGAGCGATCCCCGCAGCGTGCTGTCGGTCATCCGCCTCTCGAAGGCGACCTACCGCAAGATGGTGCAGAACCTGGCCTGGGCCGCGGGCTACAACGTGCTCGCCATCCCGCTGGCCGGTGGTGCGCTCGCCTGGGCCGGTATCGCCCTCGCTCCGGCGGTGGGCGCCGTCCTCATGAGCGCGTCGACGATCGTGGTCGCGCTCAACGCCCAACTGCTGCGACGGCTGGATCTCCGACCGGGGTGACGGCGCGTTACCGTCCCTGGGCCTGTGAACAGCCTCGACGAGATCGGCCAGGCAGACGGTTGGCGGTGCTGGTTGTGCGACGCGCCAGTCGACCCCGACATGTCGGTGAACGACCCACGGGGGCCGAGCATCGACAGCCGCACGACCAGATCGAAGGCCAAGAAGAAGTCGACACCCGTTGCCCCACGGCTCGCCCACCGCGGCTGCAACACGGGCAAGGGTGCGACGGAGGCGGTCGTCCCCTGGGCCGATCACCTCTTCGTCGTCGACCCGGCGCCGATCATCCCCGCGGTCGACCGCCTCGGCCGCAAGGGTGGCCGCGAGATCTTCGCCCGCTGCCCCGACGAGGTCGACGCCAAGGAAGCCGTCGAGTGGCTCGTCGACCGGGTGTCCCGCCTCGCCCCCGCACTGCAGGTCACGGCCGAGATCGAACCGGGCGGCGGGCAGTACATGATCGCTCTCCGCGTCTGATCCGCCCGCGGGGCCCGAAATGGGAAGAACCGCAGGCTTCTGGGACCAGCCCATTCTCGACGCCGTGGGCGTCGGCCCCCGACGCCTCCGACGTCGAGTTCGCACCGGCAGCCGTGCAGGCGTCGCGATCTGACTCTGGGTTGCGGATCCGCGCGCCGGTGAGGGGAATCGCAACCCAGAAGCGCAGAGCAGCGCCGGCCAAGTGCCGATCTTCGCGACGGCCGGTGCGACCTATCCGCAGTGATCGGCGATGTGAGGGCCCGCCATGGCGGGTTCGGCCCGAGCTTGGCTCCCCTTTGACTCCCCTGACTCCCCTCACCGCCCCGAGCCCGGACGCGACAAACTCCCAGGCTTGTGACCTGGGAGTTTGAGTGGGCCATGAGGGATTCGAACCCCCGACCCCCTGCGCGTCATGCAGGTGCTCTAGCCAACTGAGCTAATGGCCCCGGGAGCAGGGCAATGTAGCACCAGGATCGGGGAGAAAGAGAAGACCGTCCGATCGCGGGGTCCGCGCTCAAGATCCGGGCCCCATCTGCCGATGGTTTCTTGGAGTACCTCGCTCGACAAGGACCGAGGAACCGAGCAGGGGGGCGGGCGATGCCACTCACGCAGGAGAACCGCTGGGCGGCGCATCCGCGCCGAGCCCTGGCCATCAAGGTCGCCGTGTACGTGCTCCCCGCGGCGGCATGTTGGCTGTCGTCGATCTACGCGAGTCAGTGGCTGCAGCGTTCGTACCCGTCGATGCCCTGGCTGGTGGCGGCGGTCCTGTCGCTTCCGCCGGCGATCGTCGTCCTCGTCCTGGGCCAACGGCTGATGCGCCGCCTGCTCCCCCTCAGCCTGCTGCTCAAGCTGTCGCTGCTGTTCCCCGACCAGGTGCCCAACCGCCTCGGGATCGCGCTCCGCGCGGCCAGCCCCAAACGGCTGGCCCGTCGGACGCAGTCCCTCGACCCGGACGAGGCCTCGGTCGCCACCCGGGTCCTCACGCTGGTCACGACGCTCAACGCGCACGACCGCCGCACCCGCGGACACAGCGAGCGGGTGCGGGCGGTCACGATGCTGGTCGCCGACGAACTCGAGATCGTGGGCGAGGAGCGAGACAAGCTCGAATGGGCGTCGCTGCTGCACGACCTCGGCAAGATCGAGGTCCCACCCGAGATCTTGAACAAGCCCGGACGACCGAGCGCCGACGAGTGGAACATCCTGCGGGGGCACCCCGCAGCGGGGCCGGCGCTCGCCGGGAGTCTGCGACCCTGGCTCGGCGACTGGATCCACGCCATGGACCAGCATCACGAGCGCTACGACGGCAGCGGCTATCCCGCAGGACTGGCCGGCGACAGCATCGCCAGGAGCGGGCGGATCGTGGCCGTCGCCGACGCGTTCGAGGTGATGACCGCGGCGCGGTCGTACAAGAAGCCGATGTCGACCGAGGCGGCCCGCGAGGAGCTGGTGGCCTGTGCGGGGACGCACTTCGATCCCACCGTCGTCCGATCGTTCATGCGCGTCGCGGTCTCCGACCTGCACCGGGCGCTGGGTCCCACGTCGTGGTTGCTGTCCCTGCCGTTCTCGCAGCAGGTGGGACAGACGATCCACCTCGGCAGCGCGATCTCCGGTGGATCGGTCCCCCCGGCGCTCGTCGGCGCCATGGCGTTCACGCTCCTGGCGACGCCCACGGCGAACGACGCCGGCGACGACCACGCCGACCAGCATGCGGCCGTGGCCGAGATCGACGCCGGCGAGACGGACGAGATCGCCGCCCCACGGGAGCCACCGCCGTCGACCGACGACCGCGCCGGGGCCGAGGACGCTCCGGACGACACGACGCCGCCCGCGTCGGTCCCGCCCGCCGAGTCGTCCGCGCCGGCGGCTCCTCCCACCACCGCGCCGTCCCCGTCCTCGTCGGTACCGCCCCCGTCCGTGCCGCCGCAGT
>JBFIHN010000090.1:0-10356 GCA_041601775.1 Acidimicrobiales bacterium | reverse complement strand
CGTACCCGCTCGATCCGTTGGTCGGAGAACGCGCCGATGCACACCCGGTCGACCGCACCCGTCCGACGAAGGGTGTCGATCAGCGGGTCGACGGAGTTGTCGGCCTTCGGGTCGATGTTCACGCGGAGGTCGGGCCACGTCCCGAGGATGTCCTCGAGGAGGGGGATCGGCTCGCTCCCGTCGACGCGTGCCTTCGACACCTCGCTCCACGGCAGTTCGGCGATCACCCCGGTCCGGTCGGTGACCCGGTCGAGTCGATCGTCGTGGAACGCGACGAGGACGCCGTCGCTCGTGGCGTGGACGTCGGTCTCGATGTAGCGATAGCCCAGGCGAACGGCGTGCTCGAAGGCCGGGAGGGTGTTCTCGGGCGCCTCGCTGGCCCCACCCCGATGGGCGAAGGGGATGGGCCCGGGATGATCGAGGAATGCGAACGAGGTCATCGCGCGCCGACGGTAGCGTCGGGCGGTGCCCAGTGCCCCACGATCCAGCGACGGAGTCACGTCCGGCCGTTTCCGCAGCGTCTGCGTGTTCTGCGGTTCGTCGTCGGGCGCCGACCCGGCGTACCTGGCAGCGGCCACGGCGACCGGGAACGCCCTGGCGACCCGTGGCATCGTCACCGTGTACGGCGGCGGTTCGGCCGGGCTCATGGGAGCGCTGGCCACGGCGGCGCTCGCCGCCGGCGGCCACGTGATCGGCGTGCTGCCGTCGGGGCTGTTCCCCGACGGGGTCACGGCGACGCCGTTCCGGGACGACCACCCAGGGAGTCTCGACATCGTCGAGGTGCCGGACATGCATGCGCGCAAGGCACAGTTCCACGCGCTTGCCGATGCCTACGTCGTGCTCCCGGGCGGTCTGGGAACGCTCGAGGAGATGGCGGAGGTCGCCACCTGGGCCCAGATCGGCCTGCACGACAGTCCGATCGGGTTCCTCGACGTGAACGGCTACTTCGGGTCACTCCTGGCCTGGATCGACCGAGCCGTCGACGACGGCTTCCTCCGCGCCGCGAACCGCGAGTCGCTCGTGCAGGCATCCGACATCGACGACCTGCTCGACCGGCTCGCCGTCCACGAGCCCGATCAGTCGCCGAAGTGGATCCAGCCGTGACCGCTCCGACCACGGAACGTCGCATCCAGGTGAGCGCGGTGTCGACGGCCCTCGTCGGTGTGCTCCCGGTGTTCCTCACCGGGGCGCTGGCGGTGCAGATCGGACGCGACATCGCCCTCGGGCCGTGGCGACTGGGCATCGCATCGGGATCGTTCTTCGCGGCGGCAGCGCTCGGGTCGGCGCTGATGGGTCGGTTGGCCGAACGGTTCGGACCCGGCGTGTCGATGCGGATGGCCGGAATCCTCGCGGCCGTCCTCCTCGCACTCGTCGCCGTCGTCGAGAGCTACGCAGTCCTGCTGATGCTGCTCTTCGTTGCCGGGATGGCCAACGCGCTCGCGCAGGTGGCCGCCAACCTCCTGGTGGCCAAGGGCGTCGCCCCGCAACGGCAGGGCTGGTCGCTCGCCATGAAACAGGCCGGGGTCCCGGCCGGCACGCTCCTCGGTGGGTTGGCCGTGCCGTTGCTCGGCGTCACGGTCGGCTGGCGGTGGGCGTTCGTCGCTGCTGCCGTGGCCGCGGCGGCCGCAGCGACCGCCGTCCCGGTGCACGCGGTCGCGGGCGGTGGGCGAGCGGAGCCGCGCCGGCCCGACGGCGACGTCCCGCTGCGGCCGCTCCTCCTGCTCGCCGTCGCGGTGGGGTTCGCGTCGGCGGCCAACGGGTCGTTGGCGACCTTCATGGTCAGCGCCGGTGTCGATGCCGGATTCGACGAGTCGGCGGCCGGGTTGGTCCTCATGGGCGGGTCCGCCATCGGGATCGCCATGCGTCTCCTGGCCGGCCAGCGGGCGGACCGACGCGGGGGACGGCATCTTCCCGTCGTGTCCGCGCTGTTGGTCGGTGGTGCGATCGGCTACCTGTTCCTCGCGCCCGGTGCGGTCGCCACGCACCTCGTCGGCGCAGCCATCGCCTTCGGCTCGGGGTGGGCCTGGCCGGGCCTGTTCAACCTCGCCGTGGTCCGACTCAACCCGTCAGCGCCCGGCGCCGCCACGGGGATCACCCAGACCGGCGTCTACGTGGGTGCCCTCGCCGGACCGATCCTCTTCGGTCTCGTGGTCGACGTGTCGGGGTACGAGTTGGCCTGGACGTTGGCGGCGTTGTCGTCCATCGGGTCCGCTGTCGGCATGGCGTTCGGGCGACGCCAGATCCTGCGGTGGCGCGACGGCTACCGTCCCGCGCCCGCCGTCCGATCGGAGCACGCATGAACCGTTCCCGCCACCTCCTCCTCGCCGTGTTGACGACCGTGGGTCTGCTCGCCGCCGCGTGTGGCGACGACGACGCCGTGGACGACGCCGCCCCGACCACGGTCGACGCCTCGGTGGATGCGGACACCACGACCACCACGACGGCTGCGGCGTCCGACGCCCTCACGATCCTCGTCACCAACGACGACGGCATCGCCGCCCCCGGTATCGATGTGCTCGTCACCGCGCTCTCCGCGCTCGACGACGTCGAGATCGTGGTCGTGGCCCCGGCCGAGGACCAGAGCGGATCGTCCGACACGACGACGCCTGACGGTGCGCCGTCTGCGCCAGGCGCAACGGCCAGCGGGATCGAAGGCACCGCCGTGTCCGGCTTCCCGGCCGACAGCGTGATCACGGCGCTCGACGAACTCGGTGTCGAACCGCATCTCGTCGTGTCCGGCGTCAACCAGGGACAGAACGTCGGACCACTGGCGGCGATCTCGGGGACGGTCGGCGCGGCGCGCACGGCGATCCGCCGCGGGATCCCTGCCGTCGCCGCCAGCGCGGGACTGGTCGACGGCGCGGATTTCGCCGCCGGGGCGGCCCTCGTCGTCGCCTGGATCGAGGAGAACCGAACGGCCATCGCCGACGGGTCGATCGGTGCCGACGCCGTCGTGAGCTTCAACGTCCCGGAGTGCACGGCCGGCGAGATCGGTGACCTGGTCGAGGTGCCGCTCGCCCCGGCGATCCCGGAAGGGGTCTACGTGTTCGAGTCCGACTGCTCGATGGGACCGGCCGCGACCGCCCCGGCCGACGACGTGTCCGCCATCGGCCAGGGCTATGCCACCCGGACGCTGGTCCCTGCCGATCTGTGACTCAGATGATCCCGGACTCGTGGCCTTCCCAGTACTCGTCCTTGAGCAGCCGCTTGTAGAGCTTGCCCGTCGGGTGCCGGGGGAGTTCGTCTCGGAAGTCGATGGACCGCGGGCACTTCACGTCGGCCAACTTCTCTCGACAGAACGCAATCAGCTCCCGCTCCAACTCCGGTGAGCCCTCGACCCCGTCGGCGGGTTGCACCACGGCCTTGACCTCTTCGCCGAAGTCCTCGTTGGGCACGCCGAAGACCGCCACGTCGAGCACCTTCGGGTGCAGGGCCAGCGCGTTCTCCGCCTCCTGGGGATAGATGTTCACCCCACCGGAGATGATCATGTACGCCTTCCGGTCGGTCAGGTACAGGAAGCCGTCGTCGTCGAGACGCCCGACGTCGCCGAGCGTCGACCACCCCCGACCCTTGGGATCCCGGGAGTCCTGGGTCTTGTCCGGGTCGTTGTGGTACTCGAAGGTCGACGCAGACTCGCCTTCGAAGTAGACCGTGCCGGGCTCGCCGACCGGGACTTCGTCGCCGTCCTCGCCGACGATGTGGAGCGTCCCGATCAAGGCCTTGCCGACGGAACCGGGGTGCTCGAGCCAGTCCTCGGAGTTGGTGTAGACGAAACCGTTGCCTTCGGTGCCCGCGTAGTACTCGTGCAGCACCGGCCCCCACCAGTCGATCATCTTCTTCTTGACCTCGACGGGACACGGCGCAGCGGCGTGAACGGCGGTCTGGAGCGAGGACATGTCGTACTTCGCACGGACGTCCTCCGGGAGCTTGAGCATCCGGATGAACATCGTCGGCACCCACTGGCTGAGGGTGACCCGGTACTTCTCGATGAGGGCGAGGGCCTCCTCGGGATCGAAGTGTTCCATCACCACGACCGTCGCACCGGCCATCTGCGCGCCCATGGAGAACCGCAGCGGGGCGGCGTGGTACAGCGGCGCCGGTGACAGGTAGACCGAGTCCTCGGTGAGGCCGAACAGGAGTGACATCAGGCCGTGGACCGAGGTGCCGGCCTCCTCGAGCGGCTGGCTGGGCAGCGGCGGCTTGACGCCCTTGGGGCGGCCGGTGGTGCCGGAGCTGTACAGCATGTCGGCGCCGGCGACGCGACCATCGAGAGGCTCGGCGCTCTGCCCCGCGAGGGCTTCCTCGTAGCTGGCGTAGCCGTCGGCGAGGCCGTCCATCATGAGCCAGGTCTCGACGCCGGGCACGGCGCCGACGACCTTGGTCGCGGCGTCCTTCTTGTAGGCCGAGGTGATGAAGGCCTTCGCGCCACAGTCCTCGAGGATGTACTGCATCTCGTCGTCGTTGAGCCGTGACGACATCGCCGTGTAGTAGAGCCCGGCGTAGTGGCAACCCCAGGCGACCGACAAGAAGCGCGGATGGTTCTCCATGCAGAACGCCACGTGATCGCCGGGCACGAGTCCGACGGAACGGAACAGACGGCTGAGTCGATTCGCTTCCTCGTCGAGTTCGGCGAAGGAGATGGTGCGCCCGTCGGACGCCATGATCACGGCGGGTCGGTCGGGCGTGGTTGCGGCGATGGCACCGGGGAACATCGGGGGCTCCTGGATCGGGGTTCGGACGGCCTACGGAGGCGCGACCGTACTCGGGAGCCCGGAGCGATCCTCGGAGCGCCCGTGGCGAGAGAGGGCTACGGTGCTCGAACGTGGAGGTCACCGGTGGAAGCCACTGAGCGGTTCGCCGACGTCGTTGCACGCGTCGACGTTCCACTCGACGAGGCCGCGTTCCTCATCGGAGCCCATGCGGATCCCGACTGTGACGTCGAGGCGTGTCTTGGACGGCTCGACTCGCTGGCCGCCTCGGTACCCGAGTCGTCGCTCGAGGGACTGCTGACCACCTTGTTCGGGACCGAGGGGTTCGCCGGCGACCGGACGAACTACTACGACGCGAGGAACTCGTACCTCCACACGGTGCTCGAGCGGGGCCGGGGGATCCCGATCACCCTCTCGGTGCTGACCATGGAGGTCGGGCGCAGGATCGGGGTCGACCTCGACGGCGTCGGCACGCCCGCCCACTTCGTGGTCCGGACCCGGGGCTCCGTGCCCCGCTTCGTCGACGCGTTCGGTGGCGGTCGTGTGCTCGACCGTCGCGGGTTGGGCGAGCTGATCGGCGCGTTGGCGCCCGGCATCGACATCGACCCGTTCCTCACCCCGTTGGCCACACTCGACATCGTGCGCCGCATCCTCGCCAACCTCACGGGCATCCATCGTCGCAGCGGCGACCGGGACGCGCTCCTGTGGACCACGCAACTGCGCACCCTGATCCCCGGCTCCACGGTCGACGACGAGCGGACCTTCGGGGGAGCGTTGGCCGCGAGCGGCGACTTCGCCCGTGCGGCGAAGGTGCTCGAGTCGATCGTCGACGGTGGACGTGCCTCGGATCCCGCACGCGAGATCGCCGAAGCGCAACGGCTCCGGGCCCGCCTGAACTGACCGTCGCGGTCGGCGACGGAAATCACTTCCGCCGCGTGCGAGGCGTCGATACCGTGCGGGCACTGTTCGCGAGTCGACGAGGAGGTCCGGTGTCCATGACTGCTGTGCGCGCTGCCTCATCCGTCGACCGCGCCTCCCGAAGGGCCTGACGCCGTACCTCCGTGTGCGGGCGGTCGTTGATCCACGACCACCGCATCTCCAGGAGCAGCACGTGCACACCCTTCCCAACTGGCTCGTCGACGACCCCGTCGACGAGCGCGAACTCGGCGTCCTCCGTTCTGGCAAGGAGGCCCAGATCGACCTCGTCGAACGGGTCGGAGCCGACGGCCGGACCTGTCTCGTCGCCCGCAAGCGCTATCTCCCACGGTCGGTCTCGTCGAAGGGCCAGCTCGAGGCCATGGGTCTGCAGCGGGCGTCCACCTTCCGCCACGACGTGGAGTACCGAGAGGGCCGGCAGTTCCGCAAGACGCGCGACCGCCGGGCCGTCGAGCAGATGTCCACCTACGGCAAGAAGCTGCTGCAGGACCGCTGGACGAGCCACGAACACGACGTGATGCGCCACCTGTGGGAGGCCGGATGTCGCGTCCCGTATCCGATCTCCTTCGGTGAGGACCGCTTCGACATGCAGTTCGTGGGCGATCGAGCGGCGGCGGCGCCGCAGCTCGGTCGTGCCCGCCTGTCGCCGAGCGAACTCCGCCACGCCTGGGACGACCTCCTCGACGGCCTCCGCGCCATCACGGCCGCCGGATGGGCGCACGGTGACCTGTCGGCGTACAACCTGCTGTGGTGGGAGGAGCGCCTGTGGTTCATCGACTTCCCGCAGGCCGTCGACGTCGCCGCCAACCCCAACGGCGTGGCCTTCCTCCACCGAGACGTGACCAACGTGTGTGCATGGTTCGCCCGCCACGGCATCGACGACGACCCCGAGGAGGTGTTCGCCGACCTGCTCGGCGCCGCGTTCGGCTGACTTGACCGCACAGTCAAGTACGGGCTGAACTGGTGGCATGGCCGTCACCGATGCACCCACCACCGAGGAAGCGCGCGTGGAGGAGGCGATCGACCGGCTCCTCGCCGAGAACCCTCCCGGAGACACGAAGCCCCGGGACTTCCTGGGTGCGCAGTTCGACGCCGGACTGGCGTGGGTGCACTACGACGAGGGCTTCGGCGGGCTGGGACTGGCCGCCAAACACCAGAAGCGGATCAACGAACGCATCAGCGCGGCCGGCGGCCCGATGGCCCAGGCGTTCAACCCCATCGGTCACGGCATGTCCGCGCCGACGATCTACACCCACGGCTCCGACGAGCAGAAGCGCCGCTACCTCCGGCCGCTGTTCACCGGTGAGGAGATCTGGTGTCAGCTGTTCTCCGAGCCCGGCGCCGGGTCGGACGTCGCCGGTCTGTCGTCGCGCGCGGTGCGTGACGGCGACGAGTGGATCATCAACGGGCAGAAGGTCTGGACGACCCTCGCGCACGTCGCCAGCTTCGGCACGCTGGTGTCGCGCAGTGACCCCGAGCAGCCCAAGCACAAGGGCTTGACGCACTTCGTCGTCGACATGAAGGCACCCGGGGTCGAGGTGCGACCACTCCGTCAGATGACCGGCGACGCCGAGTTCAACGAGGTGTACTTCACCGACGCCCGCATCCCCGACTCCGAGCGCCTCGGCGAGGTCGGCGAGGGATGGCGTGTGGCCATCACCACCCTCATGAACGAGCGGGTCTCCATCGGCGGCGCGATCCCCAAGCGCGGCTCCGGGGCCATCGGCGAGGTCCGCCGGGTGTTCGAGGAGTACGTGTCCGCCGACGACGTCGCCCGCCGCGACGAGTTCATGAAGCTGTGGGTCCGCGCGGACGTCACCCGCCTCACCAACATCCGGGCATCGAGCAACCGCAAGGTCGGCAACCCCGGCCCCGAAGGCTCGGTCGGCAAGCTGGCGAGCGCCGAACTGAACAAGGACCTGTACGCCTTCGCGGTCAACTGCATGGGTCCCGACGGTCAGCTGTACGGCTCCTACGACATGGAGCAGACGTCGCACACCGGACTCACCGGTGTGCCGACCACGCAGATCTTCCTGCGCATGCGGGCCAACTCCATCGAGGGTGGTACCACCGAGATCATGAAGAACATCCTCGGCGAGCGGGTGCTGGGCCTGCCCGGCGACATCCGCACCGACAAGGACATCGCCTGGTCCGAGGTGCCCCGCAACTGATCAGTGGTCGTGGCCGGGTCTCCACGACCGGCCCTTCTTCTTCTCCGCCTGCTGCCGCTTGGCCTCGAGGCGGCGCCGTTGTGAACCACGCGTCTTCTTGGTCGGCCGGCGCGTCCGGGGCGGCCGGGCCGCCTCGTCCACCAGGTCACCGAGACGTTTCCTCGCCAGCTGTCGGTTGCGGAACTGCGACCGTGAATCGGACGACGAAGCCCGCACGGTGGCGCCGTGGGCACTGCGCAGCCGCGTCCGGACGGCCGACGGCAACGCAGAGGCGTCGACGTCGAGTTCGATGGTCACCGCGGTGTCCGACGTGTTCGCGTGCTGCCCACCCGGCCCACCGGATCGGGTCGCCCACCACGACAATGCGCTCCCGGGGACGAGGAGACCGCGGCTCGTCGTGAGGTCGTCGTCACCGGCCATGACCCGAGTCTGACAGGCGTCGGACACCACCTGGTCAGGACCGCCCGTCGACATGGGTATCGTCGCAGCGTGATCCCTCGCACCAAGATCGTGGCCACGATCGGCCCAGCGTCCGACTCCGAAGAAGTGCTCGAGGCGTTGATCCGCGCCGGCGTCGACGTCTGTCGCCTCGGTCTCGCCCACGGGACGATTCCCGAGCACCGCGCCCGCATCGCTCGCATCCGGGCGGTGTCGGAGCGGATCCAGCAGCCCGTCGCGATCCTCGGCGACCTCCCCGGTCCGAAGATCCGCATGGGCGCCGTCCTCGACGAGGCCGGCATGTTCCTGACCGAGGGCCACCGCTTCGAGGTGTGGCCAGGCGTCGACGCAACGACCGACGACCGGATCCACGTCGACTACGCGCACCTCGTCGAGGACGTCGACGTCGGTGACACCCTCGTGCTCGGCGACGGGAGCGTCCGCCTCGTCACGGTCGACAAGACCGCCACCCATCTGGTGGTCGAGGTCGAACACGGCGGCCGTATCCAGGGGCGCCCGGGCGTCACCCTTCCCTCTGGTCGGCTGCGGGTGAGCGTCCCGACGGACGTCGACATCGAGCTCATCGATGCGCTGGCGGACGACCTGGACTTCATCGCGGCGTCGTTCATCCGATCGGCGGAGGAGGTCGAAGCCGTCAAGGCCCGTGCCGGAAACGTGTCGGTGGTGGCCAAGATCGAGACCAAGGCCGCGGTCGAGGCGCTCGACGCGATCATCAACATGGCCGATGCCGTGATGGTCGCCCGGGGCGACCTGGGGAACGAGTGCGACATCGCCGAGGTCCCGCACCTCCAGAAGCAGATCATCCGTCGGGGCGTCGCCTTCGGGGTGCCCGTCATCACGGCGACGCAGATGCTCGAGTCGATGATCCACTCGCCGTCGCCGACACGGGCCGAGGCCACCGACGTGGCCAACGCGGTCTTCGACGGCACCACCGCCGTGATGCTCTCCGGCGAGACCGCGATCGGTCACAACCCGGTGCTGGTGATCAAGACCATGGCCCACCTCTGTGAGCGGGCCGAGGCAGCTGCCGACTACGAGACCTGGGGGGCATCGCTCGGGCGCATCCAGGGGCAGGTCCAGCTCGACGCCAGTACCCGCATCACCGCGGCCATGAGCCATGCCGCATGGCGTCTGGCGACCGAACTCGGGCTCGACGCCATCATCTCGTGCACCAACAGCGGCTACACGGCCCGAGCCATGTCGCGGTTCCGTCCACCCGGGATCCTCATCGGCGCCAGTCCCGTGACCGACACCGTCCGGCAGCTCGCCATGGTGTGGGGGACCCAGCCGATGCTGGTCGAGGAGTACCGGACCACGGACGAGATGGTCGACCACGCGGTGCACCGGGCCAAGGAACTGGGCTATGTCGAGATCGGCCAGGTCGTGGCCGTCCTGGCCGGCGCCCCCGACGGGCTGAACCCCGGGACCACAGACGTGCTGCGCGTCGTTCCCGTGACGTGACCGTCCACGACGCCCGTGCTCGGGCCGGCGTCTGGCGCACGGAGCACGGTCGTGGCCGCACGGTGGTGCTGGTGCACGGCACCATGGACCGCTCGACCAGCTTCGGTCGTGTCGTCCGGCAACTCGACGACCTCCACATGGTCCGCTACGACCGTCGCGGGTACGGACGTTCGGTCGAGCTCGGTCCGCCCGAGTCGTTCTCCCAGCAGGTCGACGACCTGCTCGACGTGATCGGCGACGAGGCCTCGCCGATCGTGGTCGGCCATTCCTACGGGGGGACCATCGCGCTCGGCGCGGCCGCCCGCTCGCCCGGGCGGTTGGCCGGTGTCGTCGTGTACGAGTGCCCGTTGCCGTGGATGCCGTGGTGGCCCGCCCGCAGTGCCGGTGCCCAGGTGGTCGCCGAGGCGTCGGATCCGGCCGAGGCCGCCGAGGCGTTCATGCGACGCATGCTCGGCGACGAGCGGTGGGCGCGGCTCCCGCCGTCCACCAGGCGTGCCCGTCGAGCCGAAGGCCCGACGCTGGTGGCCGAGATGCGACAGCTCCGGTCGCCGTCGCCGACCCCGTTCGAGCTCTCCGACATCACGTGCCCGGTGCTGGCGGCGAACGGGTCGATCGGCGCT
>JBFIHN010000089.1:0-10356 GCA_041601775.1 Acidimicrobiales bacterium | reverse complement strand
GGCCGGGCGGGGGAGGCCACGGGCGCCCTGCGCTCCACCCTGTCGGTCCGGTTGGACGACGCGCCGGTGCTGCTCACGTCGATCGACTCGTCGCTGCCGTCGGGGTCCGGACCCGCGGGCGTGGCCGGTGCGACCGTCGTCGCGAACCGTCTCTGGGTCACGGATCGTGACCCGGGCGTTGCCGTCGTGACGCGACGAAGCGTCGCGGTGCGCGAACCGGTCCCTGGTTGCCGACTGGCCGTGGCCACGGCCGCCGATGTCGCCGACGCAACACGGTCGCTGGACGAGGTCCTCCCCGTCTGACGCTACGGATCGCCCCGGACCGGTTCACGAGCCCGAAACGTTCGGGCAATTCGTCCGACACGTCGCACTCTTAGCTTCCGTCACATCCGGTCGACCCCCCGGCCTGGTGCAGATGATCACGTCTTCGACGTGGAGAGGAAGTTGTTTTGATGAGACGCGGCTGGACCCCAGGCGGGGCTATTGCGACCCTCGCCGCCCTTGCGCTCTTGGTCAGCGCATGCGGTGACGACGACACGTCCGACGCGTCCGGCGGTGGCGGGTCCGAGGAGGCGTCCTCGGGCATCTGCGTCGACGGTGACACCGTGGAACTCGGATTCCTGAACTCCACATCAGGGGTGATGGCGATCAGCGAGCAGACCGTTCGTGACTCGCTCATGCTCGCCACCGAGCAGATCAACGCCGACGGCGGCATCCTCGGCAAGCAGATCGAGTTCATCGAGGAAGACGGGCAGAGCGAGCCCACCGTCTTCGCCGAGAAGATCAACAAGCTGCTGACCGAGGACCAGGTCGCTGCCGTGTTCGGCGGCTGGACGTCCGCCTCCCGCAAGGCGATGCTCCCGGTGGTCGAGGGCGCCAACGGCCTGCTCTTCTACCCGGTGCAGTACGAGGGCCTCGAGGCGTCGGAGAACATCTACTACACCGGCGCGACGACCAACCAGCAGATCATCCCGGCGATGGACTTCCTGGCATCGGAGGGCGTCGAGACGCTGTTCCTCGCCGGATCCGACTACGTCTTCCCCCGCACGGCGAACAAGATCATCAAGCAGTACGCCGCGGAGCTGGGCATCGAGATCGTCGGTGAGGAGTACGTCCCGCTCGACAGCGACGACTGGACGACCCAGGTCGCCAAGATCGCCGCCGCCAAGCCCGACTTCGTGTTCAACACGATCAACGGTTCGTCGAACGTGGGCTTCATCAAGGCGTACTACGAAGCCGGGCTCGGTGCGGACAACTCACCGATCATCTCGGTGTCGATCGCCGAGGAGGAGGCGCCCGCCATGGGCGAGGACCTCACGGGTCAGTACGCAGCGTGGAACTACTTCGAGAGCATCGACAGCCCCACGAACGCGACCTTCATCGAGGCCTTCCAGGGCAAGTACGGGGCGGATCGTCCGACCTCGGATCCGATGGAGGCTGCCTACACCTCGCTGTACCTCTACAAGGGCATGGTCGAGAAGGCGGAGTCGTTCTGTGTGGATGCCGTGAACGAAGCGTCCGACGGCGTGTCGTTCGAGGCGCCCGAGGGCACGGTCACCGTGAACGGCGAGAACCACCACATCGCCAAGATCGGCCTGATCGGTCAGATCAACGAGGAGAACCAGTTCGACATCGTCTGGAGCTCGGAGGAGCCGATCGAACCGGATCCCTTCCTCGAGGGTTACGACTGGTGGGACCCGAACTCGGAGTGATGCCCGCCGAGCTCGGCTCGGCCCAATGCATCACCTGTCGGAGCGGGGGTGCCGTGCACGTCACGGCACCCCCTCCACCGCCAGGGTGACCGACGCGCTGACAACCCCGAAAGCGAAGGCATGGACGCACTGACAACCCCCTTCCTGACCGGCACAGCAGGCGCCGCCATCTTGTTGATGGCCGCGCTGGGTCTGACCCTCACGTTCGGACAGATGGGCGTGATCAACATGGCGAACGGCGAGTTCCTCATGGCGGGCGCGTACGCGACGTACGTCACCCAGCAGGTCGTCGCCAGCACCGGCATCTCGATCGTGGTCGCCATCCCGGTGGCCTTTCTCGCGGCCGGACTCCTCGGTCTGCTCCTCGAGGTCACGGTCATCCAGTGGATGTACAAGCGACCACTCGACACGCTCCTCGTGACCGTCGGCGTGGCCATGGTCCTCCAACAGCTCGCCAAGGACGTCTTCGGCGCCCAAGGCGACCCGGTGAGCGCCCCGACCTGGTTGCGCGGCAGCATCCCGGTGTTCGGCTACGACTGGCCGCACCGTCAGCTCCTCACGATCGTGTTGGCACTGGCGGTCCTCGGTGCGCTGCACAGCCTGCTCAAGTACAGCTCGTTCGGCCGGCAGATCCGTGCGACGGTGCAGAACCGTGAGCTGGCCGAGACGATGGGGGTCTCGACCCGCAACGTCGATCGCATCACCTTCTTCCTGGGTTCGGGCCTCGCCGGGATCGGCGGCGTCGCCGTCGCCCTCATCTCGGGCACCAACCCGACACTGGGCACCACCTACATCATCCCGGCGTTCCTCGTGGTCGTCGCCGGCGGCGTCGGCCAACTCAAGGGCACGGTCATCGCCGCATGGGTCGTCGGGGTGGCCACCGCCTTCCTGACCGACTGGACCAGCGGCAGCATGGCGCAGGTCGTCACCTTCGCTCTCGTCGTGGTCTTCCTCCAGGTCCGTCCCCAGGGACTCTTCACGGTCCGGACGAGGGCGCTGGCATGAGCACGACCACCGTCGAAGCACCAGAGGTGCCGGTCACCACGAGCCGCTCCGGCGCCGGTCGATCACGCTTCTCGCCGCCCGAGTTGCTGCGGACCTACGGGTCGCTGTTCGCCATCGGCGCGCTGGCGCTGATCCTGCTGGTGTGGGCGCCGAGCGCGCTCACCCCGTTCCGTCTCGGCAACCTCGGCAAGTACTGCTCGTGGGCGCTGGTCGCCGTCGGCATCGGGCTCGCCTGGGGCCGCGGCGGCATGCTCGTCATGGGTCAGGGCGTCTTCTTCGGCCTCGGCGCCTACGTCATGGCCATGCACATGAAGCTCGAGACCGCGGGTCCGGGCGAAGTCCCGGACTTCATGGTGCTCTACGGCGACGCGACGATGCCCCTGTGGTGGGAGCCGTTCCGGAGCGGCGCCTTCACGATCTTCGCCATCGTCGCGTTGCCGGCGGCCGTGTCGTTCGTCCTCGGCTACGCCGTCCTCAAGCGCGGGGTGAAGGGCGCCTACTTCGCCATCTTGACGCAGGCCATGGCAGTGGCCTTCGCCACGTTGTTGGTCGCGACGATCAAGCAGACGGGTGGGTTCAACGGGCTGAACACCTTCACCACCTTCTTCGGCCAGAACCTGTACGACCCGACGGTCCGCAAGAACCTCTACCTGCTGGTGGCGGGCCTGTTGATCGTCTGCCTCGTGGTCGTCTGGCAGCTCAACCGGAGCCGGTACGGCGAGCTCCTCGTCGCCACACGCGATGCCGAGGAGCGCGTCCGCTTCCTCGGCTACGACCCGGCGAACACCAAGCTGTTCGCGTTCGTGGTGGCCGCGGTCATGGCCAGCCTCGGCGGGGCGATGTTCGCGCCCATCGTCGGGATCATCTCGCCCACGGACGTGAACGCCACGGCATCGATCATGATGATCGCCGGTGTCGCCCTCGGTGGACGAGCATCGCTGCTGGGCCCGGCGCTCGGTGCCCTCGCCGTCGGCTTCGGCCAGTCGACCCTGTCGGAGCGCTTCCCGACCAACTGGATCTACTTCCAGGGCGGACTGTTCATCGTCGTCATCCTGTTCCTTCCCGGGGGCATCGCGTCGCTGGGGGCGAAGGTGACCGGCCGGTGGCCGCGCCGGGTGTCGAGGGGTGCCACGGCTGTCGTCGGAACAGAGGTCGTGGCATGACGGCGTCCTTCCGTGGCGAGGACTACCTGGAGGTCCGCGACCTGTCCGTCGACTTCGACGGCTTCAAGGCGATCGACGGCGTCGACGTCACCATGCTCCAGGGCAGACTGCACTTCCTCATCGGCCCGAACGGGGCCGGCAAGACCACCCTGGTCGACGCGCTGACCGGGCTGGTGCAGGGAACCGGCACGGTGTCGTTCCGCGGTCACGACCTGCTCGGCATGAAGTCGCACGAGATCGTGCGTCTCGGCATCGGCCGGACCTTCCAGACGGCGACGGTGTTCGAGCAGCTCAGCGTGTTGCAGAACCTGGACATCGCTGCGGGCATCCACCGCAAGGCCAGGGGGAGACTCTTCGCCCGACGGAAGGTGCCGGAGGCGGTCGAGGAGGCGCTGGAGACGATCGGCCTGTCGGCGCTGGCCGATCGCCCGGCGGGGATCCTGGCCCACGGGCAGAAGCAGTGGCTCGAGGTCGGCATGTTGCTCGTGCAGGACGCCCAGGTGATGTTCCTCGACGAGACGGTCGCCGGCATGAGCGGTGACGAGCGTGAGGCGACCGGCGAACTGCTGCGGCGGATCGTGGGCGACCGGACGATCGTGGTGATCGAACACGACATGGAGTTCATGCGGACCTACGCCGACCTGGTGACGGTCATGCACGGCGGACAGGTGCTCGCCGAGGGGACGGTCGCCGAGATCCAGGCCGACGCACGAGTCCAAGAGGTCTATCTGGGAACGGCGACGGAGGTGGCGTTGGATGGCTGAATCCATGCTCGAGATGGTCGGTGTCACCGCTGGCTACGGACGCTCGATGGTCCTCTTCGACGTCGACGTGTCGATCCCCGCCGGTGGTGCGGCCGCCATCATGGGCCACAACGGAGCCGGCAAGACCACGCTGTTGCGTGTGGCGGTCGGTCTGATCCCGGTGCAGTCGGGCACCGTGCTCGTCGACGGCGAGGACATCACCAAGTTGCCGCCCAACCGGCGCGTCAAACGTGGCCTCGGCTACGTCCCGCAGGGCCAGCTCTGCTTCCCGCAGATGACCACGCTGGAGAACCTGCAGTTGGTCACGACCGTGCAGTCCGAGATCGACGAGGTGCTCGACACGTTCCCCGTCCTGACCGACCTGTTGAGCCGCCCCGCGGGCCTGCTCTCGGGCGGGCAGCGGCAACAGCTCTCCATCGCGCGGACACTGCTGACCAAACCGCGGCTGTTGATCCTCGACGAGCCGACCGAAGGCATCCAGCCCAACGTCGTCGCCGAGATCGAGCAGGTCATCGCCGACCTCACCCGCCGCGGCGACCTCACCGTGTTGCTGGTCGAACAGCACGTCGGCTTCGCGCTCCGGTCGACGGACACGTACTACGTGCTGGAGTCGGGCCGCATCACCGGCAGCGGTGCGGGCGGCGAGACCGCGCTCGACGAGGTCCGGGAAGCGATGGCGGTCTGACCGACGCTCGGCCCTGCTCGTCGGGCCATCCGTGGCCGCCGGATCGTGCGTGGACGGCGGCCGCGATCAGCGACTGATGAGGTGCCGTCGGTACAACACGACGGATGGCACAGAAACAGACGTTCCTGCTCCACGTCACCACCGACGGTGGCGTCTGGATCGAGGCGGTCGCGACCGGCGAAGTCGTCAGCGTGCCGACCCTCGCCAGCGTCGGGGCCACGATCGATCGATGGATGTCAGATCGCGACCCCGGTGAGGATGGCGGCGTGCAGCGTTGACGTGGCCTCGCTGGGTTGCACGCCGAGGTCGTCGAGCAGCATCCGTCGACAGACCAGGTACTGCCGGAGTGCCTGGCCGCGTCGGCCGGCGCGGGCGAGCGCAGCCATGAGCAGTCGGTGCGACCGCTCGTCGTAGGGATCGAGGTCGACCAGTTCTCGCGCGACCCGGATGGCGCTGGTGTCGTCGCCCGCTCGTTCGTGGGCATGGACCAACGCGACGAGCACGTCGACACAGCGGTCGACGAGGCGGGCGCGCCATCCGGCAGCCCAGTCCTCGTATCGCTCCTCCGGCAGCGGTTCGCCTCCCCACAGCGAGCGGGCGCGCTCCAGGAGCGCGAGCGATGGTGCATCACCATCGAGGGCGACGGTGGCGGCCCGCTCGAACTCCTGCCAGTCGACGACGTCGCCTGCCCCCAGCCGGAGCCGGTAGGTCCCGGGGCCTGCCTCGATGATGCTCGCCGACGTACCAGGGTCGTCGAGCAGTTGTCGGATACGCGACGCCGACACCTGCAGGCTGCGGCGCGCTCGATCCGCGTCGAGTTCGGGCCAGATCGCCTCGAAGATGAGGTCGACGGCGACCGGTGCGTCACCGTGTACCAGCAGGAAGCGGAGCAGGCGAGCATCGACGGGGCGGCCCCAGGACCGCTCGTCGGTCGTCCAGCCGCCACGACGGAGCCGGAAACCGCCCAGCGATTCGAATCGTCGTGGCGGCGGTGCCTCGGCGACCCGAGCGATGGCATCGTTCGCCGCAGCGGCGACGGCAGGGTCCGTGTGGTCGGCTGCTCGGGCGACGATCGACCGTGCGTCGGGATGCCCCGACGCCAACGCCGGCCGGAAGGCGGCGCTGCAGACCACGGACTCGGGGTGGTCGGCCAGGGAGACGAGCGCTCGACCGTCGGGGAACGCCGTCCACAGCGACTCGATCGTCGGCGCCGGCGGCAACGAAGCGCGCCGGAGCGCTGCGGACACCACCGGCTCGATGCGCGGCCACTCCAGACGCAGGATCTCCGGGGCCGTGGCGCTGTCCGCACCGAGGCCGGCCGCGACGAGGGTGCACGCCCGATCGAGGTCACCCCGTTCGCCGGCGACGAAGGCCTGCAGTGTCGACGTCCGTGCCCGCAGGTGGCGTCCCGCAGCCCCGGGATAGGTCTCCTCGGCCAGCGTCGCCGCGTCGCCGAGCACCGTCTCGGCAGGATCGAGTGCACCGACGGAGGCAAGGGCAGGAACGATGTCGATCAACGTCCACCACCGGAACAGCGGTGGGGCGCCAGCCGTCGCGACGGCCAACTGTGCCGCCGCCAGCGTCGACGCCCGGTCGCCGCGCCCCGCGGCGACGAGCGCGCGCGCGACGTGCGCTGACTGATCGGCCCACGTGTCGGTCATGACGTGGAGGGCGAGGAAGTCCTCGGCGTCGGCGAAGTGACCCAGCTGCGCGAGCAGCATCGCCTGCATGGCGCGGATCGTGTTGACCCTGGCGACCAGCAACATCCGATCCGCCTCGACCCGCTGTCGTTCCCACCACTCCAGTGCGTCGTCCCGGCGCCCCTGCTCGCTCAGCACCGTGGCATGGGCAGCCATGAGGTTCAGCCGCATGCCGAGCGGGTCGTGGGCCTCGGCCCGTCGGTAGGCCCGCAGCGTGCGGTCCAGGGCGGCGGCGAGGTCCCCGGCGGGAACGTCGATGTAGGCCCGCATCAGGGCGTTGATCGGCTCGACCGCCTCGGCATCGGGCAGGTCGCTCACCCGCGCAGCCAACTCGAGCGCGGTCGTCGACCGTCCGGCGGAGGCGAGGCCGTGTGCGGCGTACAACGCGGCGGCGGCCGCCACCGGTCCGGCGTCTAGCGCTTCCGGTCCGTCGAATCCAGCGGCGATGGCGATCCCCTCCTCCGGCCGTCCGAGCAGGCCCAGACAGTCGATGAGCAGGAACCGGCCCCACCACTCGCTGGTCGCGTCGACCCGACCGCCGACAGGGGCCGCGGCCGACGTCGTCATGCCGAGACCGGCGCGGAGATGGTCGACCGCGGCGTCGTAGCGACCGTTGGTCCAGGCCAGGTGGCCGGCGAGTAGTTGGACCCTGGTGTCGTGCCGCAACCCGTCGGGGAGGCGATCGAGCCACGACTCGACCAGGGCAGGAGACGTCGGGGCGACGGATCGGGCCGCCCCGGCGATGGCATCGATCGCGGGGTCCCATTCCTCGGCGGCGAGCCAGTGCTCGATCCCCTCGACGGGGTCGTCGGCAGCGACGACGGGCGCCACCCGTCGATGGATGGCCCGGATCTCGTCCGTCGTGAACTCGGCCTCGAGCTGGTCGAGGAGGACCTCGCGGAACAGCGGGTGATAGGCGAAGGTCTCGGTGTCGGACGTGAGCCGGTGCAGGAACAGGCCTCGGGTGCCCGCACCCGCGAGGTGGTCGTGGGGGAGGTCGAGCACGTCGGCGATGGCAGGGGTCAATCGGCGGGGAACCGTCGACGCGAGGAGCAGCGCTCGCTGCGAGTCGTCGAGCGTGGCGAGCACCTCCTCGCGGAGGAACTCGCGCAGGGCGCGGGTCGAGCGGAACGAGGAGTCGGTTCCTTCACCCCGTCGGTGGACCCCGCCGGTCTCCACGAGGGTGGCGATGCCCAGGGGCCATCCCTCGGTTGCGGTCATCACGCCGTCCACATCGTCGGCGGACGAGGCGCGTCCGAGCGACGCGAGGAGATCGCCACACTCGGCGGCGTCGAACGCGAGGTCGCCCGTGCCCAACTCGAGCAGTCGGCCATCGGCGCGGGGCTTGGCCAGCCGCAGGGGGAGGGAGCGTCGGGACAGCACGGCGACGCCCACCTTGTCGCCCGTCCCCCGGATCAGTTCGGCGACGAGCGAACACGCCGCCGCGGCGCCGTCGAGGGTCTCGGCATCATCGACGACGACGACGATGGGCTCGACCAACAGCTCGCGGCACTCGGCCAGGAGGGCGCGCACACCGGCCACCGGGTCCAGCGCCTCGTGACCGCCCTCGACGGCATCGGCCATGACCGCTGCGGTTCCGGGCGCGATCTCGTCCACCGCCCTCGTGATCGACGCGAGCAGCCGTCCGGCGTGGCGGTCTGCCGGCGTGCAGCGGACCCAGGCACCTCGGGTGCGCGATGCGTGCAACGCGTCCTCGACCAGCGTCGTCTTCCCGTAGCCCGCCGGGGCGACGACGACGATCGCCCGGTCGATGAGGGCCTCGTTGGCCTGCGCGACCAGTTCACGCCGCGGAATCCTCACGGCCACGGGCCCGGCTCCCACGTCGCGCTGGCGTTCATGCGTGTCCCGTGTCTCTCGCCGTCCCGCGTACCCGTCCGGTTTGCACCGTAGCCGCTGCCCGGCGTCCCCGGAACGACCGCCGCCCGACCGACGGACTCGGCGCGATGACTGCCCGATGAGGAGGTGTTCCTACCGTGCGCGCACTATGGGCAAATTCTGGGAGACGAGCGGCGACACGGGTTCGGTCCTGCGTCGAGGGCTTCGCGCATTCGTGCGGGCCTGGCTGCCGATGACCGCGATCGTCCTGGTGGCGACCGCGGCGCTGGTCGTGGTCGCGTGGTTCGGCCTCGCCATGGTCGACCTGTCGGTCTCCGCGCAGCAGGGCTTCCTCCTCGACGATGCCGATCGGCTGCGGCCGCTGGCCCTGGGCGTCGTCATCCTCCAGGTGGGCCTGCCTGTCGGGGCCATCGGTCTGTTGACGCTGGCAGGGATGGTCTCTGCTCTGGCCAAGCTCAGCGACGATGCGCTCGCCGATCAGCCGCGTCGGGTGCGGTCGGCGCTGTCGCGTGGTGCGCGCCGCGCTCCCGCGCTGGCCGGAGGGTTCGCCCTGGGTCTCCTGGTGGTGACCGCGCTGACGATCGCCACGCCGGTGTTCATGGCCGTCGGACTGCTGGGTCTCCTCGCCACCCCGGCGGTTGCGGTCGCTTCCCGCCGAGGGCGCACGGTCCCGTGGCCCACCACGCGGACGCTCGTGCTGCTCGCGGTGCCGCTGGGCCTCGCGGCCTCGACGGCCCTGCGGTGGGGGCTGGTGGTCCCGTCGGCCGCGCTGGAACGGAACCGTCCGACGGCCGCGCTCGCTCGGAGCCGTGCACTGATCCGGTCCGCGGGCGCCTTCGCGTTCCTCGCCCTCCTGGCGGCCGCCACCTTCTACGTGGGCCTCAGCATCGGTGTGGACAGCCTCCGGCGGACCGACCTCTCCGATCTCGTCCTGCTCGCGCCGTTGACCGCGGCGCAGGTCCTGCTCGTTGGCATCCCCGTCGCCATCGTGACGGCCCTGTTCCGGACCATCGCCCCCGAATCGCCGACCGAGCTGCGCCTCACCGATCCGGCCCCGTTGGCGCGTCCGGTCCGGCACGCCACCGCGCTGTTGTTGGTGGTCGCGCTCAGCGCCAGCCTGGGCCCGCTGCTCGTCCCGGTGACCGCGTCGGCGGCCGAGCCCTCGGTCTTCCTCACCGTCACCGACCTCGGCGACGGTCCTGATGCGGTGCCGGGCGGCTCGTGCGAGGCGACCGTCGGCGCCGGTGACTGCACCCTGCGGGCAGCGATCGACGTGGCCAACGCCACCGTGGGCGGGCCCGTCGGGATCGACTTCGCGGTCAGCGGACAGATCACGGTCGGGTCACCCCTCGTGGTCACGTCGGGCGTCGAGATCAACGGCACGGGTCAGCAGGTGCGGGTCTCGGGGAGCGGCTGCGGCGACTGCGGCCCGGCAACGCAGATCTTCCGCTTCACCTCCACGACGGATCC
>JBFIHN010000088.1:0-10383 GCA_041601775.1 Acidimicrobiales bacterium | reverse complement strand
TCGGCTCCGTCACCGTGATGTTCACCACCACCGCACTCACACCCGACTCCGGCACACCCCCCACACCGGTCACATCCAACGTCAACGACTCACCCGCACCGACCTTCCCCACCGGCGCACCCGTCCCATACCGCGTGTCCAACACCCGGAACGGATCCAACGACTGGAACTCGCCACCCGACGACACCGACGCCGTCGGCCCGAGCTCGACCGGCGCTCCCGCAGGAGCCGACAGCAGCGCCGCGGCCAACATCACGAGCACCACCACCGAGCTCACGCGAACCCGAAAACCACCCACTGCCGCCACGACCCGCTCCTCGCTGCACCGCCTGACTGAAAACGGGACCATCGTGACACATCCCGCGTCGAGCAGTCACGGGCCTCGGACCCACTCGGTCCGCCAGCGGACCGGACACGGCCTTCTGGGTCTGGGAGAACGGTCCGACCTAGCCTCGCCACCATGACTCTCTCCTTCGATGGCAAGGTCGCGATCATCACCGGTGCCGGTGGTGGCCTCGGCCGTTCGCACGCACTCGAGATCGCCCGCCGCGGCGGGTTCGTCGTGGTCAACGACCTCGGCGGCTCGATCGACGGCGTCGGCGGCGACGACTCCGCCGCGCAGAAGGTGGTCGACGAGATCACCGCCGCCGGCGGCGAGGCCGTCGCCAACCATGACTCGGTCGCCACCCCCGACGGCGGCGCAGCGATCGTGCAGACCGCGATCGACACCTGGGGCAAGGTCGACATCGTCATCAACAACGCCGGCATCCTGCGCGACACCAGCTTCGCCAAGATGACTCCCGAGCAGCTCGAGCCCGTCCTCGACGTCCACCTGAAGGGCGCGTTCTACGTGACGCAGCCCGCCTTCATCCACATGAAGGAGCAGGGATACGGCCGCATCGTCAACACGTCGTCCGGCGCCGGCATCTTCGGCAACTTCGGCCAGACCAACTACGGCGCCGCCAAGATGGGCCTCGTCGGCCTCGCCAACGTCCTCGCCGTCGAGGGCGCGAAGTACAACATCAAGGCCAACGTCATCGCCCCGGTCGCGGCCACCCGCATGACCGAGGACCTGCTCGGCCCCCTCCTCGACAAGCTCGGCCCGGAGTACATCACCCCCATCGCCGTGTACCTGGCGAGCGAGGACTGCGAGGTCACCGGCGAGATCTACACCTGTGGCGGCGGTCGCGTCGCACGCGTGTTCATCGGCGCCACACCGGGATTCACCGACCCGGAACTCTCGGTCGAGTCGGTTGCCGCCAACCTCGCCCAGATCCGGGACGAAGAGGGCTACGAGGTCCCGGCCAACCTCAACGAAGAGATGGGCATGACGCTCAAGGCCCTCTCGTAACGTCGTTGTCGGCTCCGCCACGCCTCGGCGTGGCGGAGCCCGCACGAACACCACGGGTTCCTGCCCGCGCCGGGTGACACCAGGTCGCGTCACGCCACCTGCCCAGCCCCTGACGAAGGTGACCGGTACTATCGGCCGGTCGTCGGACGGGCTCGTGGGAACGGGAACAGGGAACCATCGTGAAGAAGTCGGTTTCAGCAGCGATGCTCGTGACGGCCCTCGCCGCGGGGTCCGTCGGCGGCGGCGCCGCGTCGCCCGAGGCGAGCGATCCGGGACCTCCCGGGATCGCGTCCGGAGTCCGAGCCCTCCAGACAGAGGCCAGCGCCGACGACCGGTCGGATGCTGACGGCCTCCGGCCCCGGTCACGGACCGTCACGCTCGATCCGCTCCCGGCAGCGACCATCGTCGAGAGCCATCACGCGCACAGCGAGGTCGCGACCGTCGGCGTCACGATCGATCTCCCCGAGCGCCCGGAGATGGTCATCCTCGACGACGTCACGACCGGAACAGAGCTCGCGGTCCGGAGTCTGAACGGCGGCACGTGGTCGGAGTGGATCGCACTCGTCGCCACCGAGGACGAGGCGCCCGACGGCGCACCCGGCGGCGAAGGAGAACCCCCGGACGGCGTCACCGGGATCGGTCCGATCTGGCTCGGCCGCGACGCGCTGCGCCTCGAGATCGTCGGCCTGTCGGGCGATCGCACCCTGGAGGTCGAGACCCTCGAGGTACTCGACACGCCCGCCATGGCGGACGGTCCCCAGGGGGTCCGCGCCGCGGCCGCCGCACCGACCTTCATCCGCCCGCGGTCGCAGTGGGCCACGAGCGACATGGGGTGGGCGTCCTCCAACACGGACTGCGAATCGGCACCGAAGACCGGGCGCGTGACCGGCATGGTCGTCCACCACACCGCAGGGTCGAACAGCTACACGGCGGCGGACGTTCCCGGCATCATGCGCGGGGTCTGGTACTTCCACGTCCAGTCACGCGGCTGGTGTGACGTGGCATACAACTTCTTCGCCGACCGCTTCGGCCAGGTGTGGGAGGGCCGCCAGGGCGGCGTGACCAAGTCGATCATCGGCGGCCACACCTACGGGTTCAACACCTACACCTCCGGAGTCGCCCAACTCGGCAACTTCGACTCGGCCGGAGCACCGAGCGCCATGACGGCGGCCACCGCCCGACTCGTGGGCTGGAAGCTGTCGCTCCACGGCGTCGATCCATCGGGCAAGACGACGTACGTGAACAGCGCATCCCAGCCGGCGAGCGACGGGACGCCGCCGGGCGGGAAGAAGACCCTGTCCTCCGTCGTCGGGCACCGCGACCTCGGGAGCACGTCGTGCCCCGGCGCCAACACCTACGCGCAGCTGTCCCGGATCCGGGAGGAAGCGGCGACCGGCGCCCACCTGCGCGCCCTGTTCGAGGCGTTCATCGGACGCTCGCCGAGCGCGGACGAGTTCAACACGTGGACGACGCTGGCCGTGGGTTCCGGGCTCGGCACGGCCGCCGATCGGCTGTCCACGTCGACCGAGTACGCCGGGGTCGTGATCGACGAGCTGTACCAGGTGGTGCTGGGTCGATCGCCCGACGACTCGGGACGTGACTACTGGCTGGGCCGTCTCCGTGCAGGCATGACGGTCGCAGAGATGTCCGCCTACTTCTTCGGCGGCGAGGAGTACTACACCAAGACCGGCGGACGTGGTGGCTTCGTCGACGCGCTCTACCGCGCACTCCTCCACCGGGCCTCCGACGAGTCCGGGCGCGCCTACTGGGTCGACAAGATCGACCGAGGTGCGACACCGACAGTCATCGCGGCCTCGTTCTTCGACTCCATCGAATCCCGCCGGGACCGGGTCAGCCGCCTCTACCGCCGATTCCTGGGCCGGAATCCGGACACGAGCGGCCGTGAGTACTGGGCAGGCGTCCTCGCCGGTTCGGACGACCTGAAGCTGGCGACCCATCTCGCGCTGTCGAAGGAGTTCTACCTCCGCCGCTACTGAGCGTGTGGCGTCAGAGTTCCTTGACCCATCGTTCGCCCGCGGTCAGTCGACGCTGCAGCTGCTCCGACGTCGCCTCGGTCACCTTGCGCACGCCGGAGCGGCGGTTCAGTTCGCCGTTGACGTCGCGGTGCGAGCGACCGGTGACGGCGACCAGGTGCTGGACCATCGCGGCGTTGTCCTTCCGCAGCTGCGACTTCGTCTCGGCCAACGACGGTCCCCCGGCCCCCACCAGCACTCCCGCCCCGCGGCGACGTTGCAGCGGTGGGAGCGGGATCTCCAGCGACTCGTCGTCGTCGTGCGTCTCGTCCCACACGAGGTCGAGATCCTCGTCCGGGTCGTCGGCGTCCTCGACCCCGGTGACGACCGCCGACATCGCCTGGAACAGCGACAGCTGATCCTCCTCGGGTGGGAGGTCGTCCACCGCATCGGACGGCGATTCGTCGAGTCCGTCGTCGTCCTGTCGACGCTTCCACAACGAATGACGACGCTGCTCGGCGATGCCCTCGGCCAGGCCGCGCAGACGCGGATCGTCGGGGATGTACATCCACGCCCGCTGCGTCCGAAGACCGCGGGTCCAGCGGACCAGCCGACCGAGCGCCTGGCGGAAGAACAGCTCCGTGGTGGTGTTGGTGGCGAAGACGCCGACCCGCAGGCGCGGGATGTCCACCCCTTCGGACACCATGCGCACCGCCACGATCCACGGGTCGCTCCCGGCCGCGAAACGGCTGATGCGGGCCGAGGCCATCGGATCGTCGGAGGTCGCGATCGTCGGCCGCACCCGCCACCGCCGTTCGATCAGCTCGGCGATGGCCCTGGCATGTTCGACGTCCATGCAGATGACCAGGCCACCGGCATCGGGTTGGGTCCGTCGGACCTCGACCAGGCGACGGTGCGCGTCCTCGAGCACCGACGACAACCACTGACCGTCGGTCGAGAGCGCGGTCCGGAGCCGCTGGTTGGCCCGGGCCCGGTCGAGTTCGTCGTCGAAGTCGTGCGAGTGGAACTGGCCGTCGGCCCCGACCCACTCCATGTGCCCCTTGATCCGGGGGAAGTGCACGGGACGGACGACGCCCCCGTCGACGAGCGCCTCGCCGTAGCCGTACTCGTAGTCGGGTACGGCCTCCTCGTAGTCGTAGGTGACGAAGGGAATCGGTGTCGTGTCCGAGCGGAACGGGGTGCCCGACAGCGAGAGTCGGGCGGCGGCATCGGTGAACGCGAGGTGGAGGCCGTCGCCCCAGGCCCGGTCGTCGGCCGCGTGGTGGACCTCGTCCAAGACGACGAATCCCTGTCGTGCGACGGACGCGAGACCCAGCGGACTCGATGCCACCTGTTGGTAGGTCGTGACGATGCCGTCCATGTCGGCTGCGAGGCCGTCGCCCGACGACCAGAACGGCTCGAGCGCCAGGTCGAACGCCGACGCGGCCTGGGCCCACTGTCGCTTGAGGTGCTGCGTCGGGGCGACGACCACCAGGCGAGCATCGGGATGGTCGGCGAGCCAGTGTCGGGCGGCCGTGAGCGCGAACGTGGTCTTTCCGGCGCCGGGTGTCGCCACGGCGAGGAAGTCGTTCTGGGCGCCGGAGCCGACGGTGGCGTGGAACCGGTCGAGGGCGTCGCGCTGCCACGGTCGGAGTCGGATCGTGCGCGCCATGGGACGTCCGAGCATACGAGCCGCATCTCCTGGTTCCCGACACCCAGTTCTGGAAACGGACGTTGCCACGGCGCGGACGGCACGAGTACCGTCCGCTGGCGTGATCACCGTGGAGGCGTTCCGGTCCGAGGCCGAGTCGTGGCTCGCCGAACAGCGGTCGACGGCACCACCCGACTGGGGAGCGATCATGCCCCCCGAGCGCCGCGACCAGGGCATGGAGTGGCAACAGCGCATGCACGCTGCGGGGTTCGCGAGCGTCCACTGGCCCGAGGAGTTCGGCGGACGCGGCCTGACCATCGAGCATCACCAGACGTGGACGGCGCTGTGCGCCGACGCCGGCGTCCCCGCCGTCTTGAACATGGTCGGCCTCGTGCTCACGGGGAGCGCCATCCAACTCTTCGGCACCGACGCCCAGAAGGCCGACCATCTCCCACCGACGGTGCGGGGCGAGCGGGTGTGGTGCCAGCTCTTCTCCGAACCCGGCGCCGGTTCCGACCTCGCGAGCCTGCGGACCACCGCGGTCCTCGACGGCGACGAATGGGTCGTCAACGGCCAGAAGGTCTGGTGCTCCGGGGGCCGAGCGTCGGACTGGGGCATCCTCCTGGCCCGCACCGAACCGGATGCGAGCAAGCACGAGGGGATCTCCTTCTTCCTCCTCGACATGTCGACGCCCGGGGTCGACACCCGGCCGCTGCGCCAGATGACCGGCGACGCGGAGTTCGACGAGGTCTTCCTGACCGACGTCCGGATCCCACGCCAGGCGTTGCTCGGCGACCGGGGTGCCGGATGGGCCATCGCCATGTCGGCGCTCACCAACGAACGCGGCTTCATCGGCGGGATGGGGCGTGCGATCACCAAGCGGCTCGACGCGATCCGAGCGCTCGCCACCAGCAACGGACGAACGCTCGACCCGGTGGCGCGTGATCGCCTCCTGCAGCTCTACGTCCGGGGCCGCGCGTACCTGGCCATGACCCAGATGCAGGGGCCGACCGCATCGGTCAACTCGTCGCTGGGCAAGCTCGCCATGACCGGCTACCTCTTCGATCTGGCCGAGTTCCGCACGGACACCGCCGGCCCACAGGGGATGCTCCAGGGACCGGACTCGGCCGCGCTCCTGCAGGCACCCGGCGGATGGTTCGGTGGCGGCACCTCGCAGGTACAGCGCAACATCATCGGCGAACGCATCCTGGGACTCCCCCGCGAACCCCGCTGATCGTCAGGTGTCGTGTTCGGGCACCCGTTGGATCACCGGCGAGCCGTGGTGGTGGACCAGACGCCATCCGTCGTCGGAGCGAGCGAACACGTTGGTGGCCGCGACCGCCTGCGCCGTGCCTCCGTCGATCAGGTTCTCGTTGCAGGTGACCCACGCCAGGTCGCCGGTGACGGCCACCTGTTCGTCGGTGACGATGAACTGGAGTCGTTGCGGTCCGTCGAAGAGCGCGAACCACGACGCCGACACCGCCCCCCACCCCCGCAGGATCGCCCACCCCGGGTGGACACACGCGACCCGGTCGCTGTGCTCCCACACATCGGACATGGCATCGAGGTCACGGCCTTCGAACGCCTCGTAGAACGCCGTGTTCGCGGCCTGTACGTCGACCGCGTCGGTGTCGCTCATCGGCGCCGACCGTAACGGTTGGGGCGCCGCCACGGGCACTGCCAGGATGAGTCGATGCTGACCGTGCCCTCGACCGATGGCGTCCAGCTCGCCGTACACGAGCTCTCGGACGATCCCTCCGCCCGACCGTTGCTCCTGTGCCATGCGACCGGCTTCCACGGCCGGGTGTGGCGGGCCCTGGCCGCCGAGCTCCCCGAGCGGCGCTGCGTGGCGCTCGACTTCCGCGGCTACGGCGACTCGACCGAACAGGCGGGGGCGCTCCGCTGGGAGGGCTTCGCCGAGGACGTGGTGGCCGTCATCGAGCATCTCGGCCTCGTCGACGTCCAGGCCGTGGGCCATTCGAAGGGCGGCGCCGCGCTGCTCCTGGCCGAGATCGCTCGGCCCGGCACCTTCGAACGGCTCATCTGCTTCGAACCCATCGTGTTCCCACCGGGTCCGCCAGGGACCATGCCAGCGGGAGAGAACCCGCTCGCCACCATGACGCGGCGTCGGCGCGAGCACTTCGACTCCTTCGACGAGGCGATCGAACGGTTCGCTGCGAAGCCCCCGCTCGGTTCCCTGCGCCCCGACGTCCTCGACGACTACGTCCGCTTCGGTTTCCGGCCGAACGAGGGCGGCGGCGTCACGCTCAAGGCACGACGGGAACACGAAGCCCGCACCTACGACACCGGATCCGACCACGGCGCGTTCGCGCGTCTGGCCGAGATCTCCTGTCCGGTGGAGATCGTCCACGGCGGCGACGGCGGCTTCCCGGCCGTCGCCGCGCCCCAGATCGCCGCGGCACTCCCCCACGGCACGCTCCTCGACCTCTCGCCGCTCGGCCATTTCGGGCCGCTCGAGGACCCGGCCGCCTTCGCCGCCGTCGTACGCCGGTACCTCGGCGACGCCGCCGGCGGTGCATCCTGACTGTCACTGCCCCGGCGTACGCTCGGTCCATGCCGTTACCGGTCCCGTCCGCGCTGTCACCGTCGAAGCTGTCGAGCTTCACGACGTGCGCGCTGCAGTTCCGCTTCGCCAACATCGACCGCATCCCCGAGCCGCCCACGCAGGCGACCTCGCGGGGCACGCTCGTGCACGCCGCACTCGAACACCTCTTCACGCTGCCTCCCGACGAACGGGTCCCGACGGTCGCCGACCACTGCGTCGACGTCGCCTTCGCGGCCTACCGCGACCACCCCGAGTGGGCCGACCTGGACCTCGACGACGAGACCGAAGCAGCGATGGTCGCCGAGGCCCGCCAGTTGGTCGCCAACGAGTTCCTGCTCGAAGACCCCTCGGCCGTCACCACCATGGGCATCGAGTTGAAACTCGAGGTCGACCTCGGCGGGCTGAAGCTGCGCGGGATCATCGACCGGCTCGATCTCGTCGACGGCGAGTTGGTGGTCACCGACTACAAGACCGGCCGATCCCCGAACGACATCAGCGCCCGGTCACGCATGCAGGGCGTGCACGTCTACTCGCTGATGTGCGAGCGGTTCTTCGGCCGTCGGCCGGTCCGCGTGCAGCTGCTGCATCTGGCCGAACCGGTGGCCGTGATCGCGGAGCCGACCGAGCAGTCCACCCGAGCACTCGAGCGCCGGCTCCAGGCGGTGTGGTCCGCGGTCGAGTCGGCCTGCGAGCACGAGGACTTCCGGCCCCGGCCGTCGGCACTGTGCGGCTGGTGCTCGTTCCAGCAGTGGTGTCCCACCTACGGCGGCGACCCGGCCCGGGCCGCCGTCGACGTCGAGATCGGCCAACGGGCCGCATCCGGCCAGGAACCGCTCCTCCATGTCTGAGACCGCTCCCCTGGACACCACACCGGCCGTCGAGGCCGCCGAACGCCGACATCCGGTCCAGGCGGCGATCGTCCACTTCGACGACGCCGTCGACCGTGCGCTCGACCACTGGCGGGGCAACCCGACGACCGACCGTGTCTTCTACACCGCCTCCGAGCTGGGCGACTTCAGTCTGATCTGGCATCTGGTGGCGACCACGAAGGGCCTCCGTCGCGGCGACGACCTCGAAGGAACTCTCCGCATCGTCGGTGCACTGGGGCTCGAGTCACTGCTGGTCAACGTGGGGATCAAGTCACTGTTCCGCCGTTCCCGGCCGGTGACCGACGTACCCCGGCCCCACCGGCTGCGCACGCCGCGATCGTCGAGCTTCCCCTCGGGGCATGCATCGGCCGCGACCGTCTTCGTGATGATGACGTCCGAGGACGACAAGCTCGCACCGCTGTACCTCGCAGCCGCGACCACGGTCGCCGTGTCGCGGATCTACGTCCGGATCCACCACGCCTCCGACGTCGTCGGTGGCGTCGTCGTGGGGACGGCGCTCGGAGCCGCGATGCGTCGATGGCTCCC
This sequence comes from Acidimicrobiales bacterium, assembly GCA_041601775.1. Lineage (GTDB taxonomy): Bacteria > Actinomycetota > Acidimicrobiia > Acidimicrobiales > Salinilacustritrichaceae > Salinilacustrithrix. The sequence goes on along the minus strand of JBFIHN010000088.1, from coordinate 1,427 downwards.
CGGGAGGCGTTGACCGGTCAGGTCGGGACGGGGTCGGGAGCCTCGGCCTGTACGGGCACCAGCAGTGTCCGGACGTCGAGCAGCAGATCGGCCACCTCGTCGGTCGAGATCAGTTCACGCTTGAGCAGCGTGACGAGTTCGGTGTCGATGCGAGCGACCACGGAGTCGATCGCGAGGCCCAGCTGGTCCAGATCACGCGTGTCGGTCATCACCCGCGAGGGTACTCCCGCGCGGCCGGCGAACGGATGCAACCCGCGCCACCTCTAGCCTTGCCCTCGTGGACTACGAGATCGTCCGGCGCCTGGCCCGGGGTGGCATGGGTGTGGTCGACCTGGCCCGCGGCGCAGACGGCAGCCTGTTCGCTCTCAAACGGCTCGGGCTCCACGGCACAGCGGCGGAGATGCAGGACGCACGCGCCCGGTTCCAGCGAGAGCTCGCCGTCCTCGCGTCGCTGCGTCACGACGCCATCGTCCCCCTCCTCGACGTCGTCGACGACGACGGCGACATCGTCTTGGTCATGCCCTATCTCGGCGGCGGCAACCTCGGCGAGGTGGTCCGCAACGACGGGCCGCTGTCGACCGAGCGGGTGCGCGCCATCGCCTCCCGGCTCCTTCCTGCCCTCGCGGTCGCCCACCGGTCGGGCGTGGTCCACCGCGACATCAAACCCGCCAACGTCCTCTTCGACGACGAGGGCCGGGCTCACCTCGCCGACTTCGGCGTCGCCTCCACCCGAGATGACACCAACGGGTTGACCCGCACCGGGATGGTCGTGGGGACACCGGGGTTCCTCGCCCCCGAACAGGCCCGCGGCGAGCCGGTCACCGCCGCAGCCGACATCGCGGCGCTCGGAGCGACCCTGCACTTCGCCGCGACCGGCAGGAGCCCCTACGAGGGCGGCGATGCTCCTGCGGTCCTGCTGCGCACCTCGCGCGGCAAGGCAGCGGTGGACCGCGACATCGACCGTGACCTGCGGCGGATGCTCGTCACCATGCTCGACGGGCGACCGGAGCGACGGCCGTCGGCGGCGGCCCTGGCGGGCGGCGCATCCGACACTGACCCGATACCGACCGTCGGGCGCCGCCAACGCCCCTGGGTGATCGTCGCAGCGGTCGTCGCAGCCCTCGCGGTCGGCCTCGGCGTCCGGTCGCTGGCCGACGACGGTGCGACCGCTGCGGCCCCGACCGACGAGACGACGGCCGGCGAGACGACCACCACCGAAGCGGCCTGTGTGCCGCTTCCCTACCGTCCGTGCGGCGGACGGAACGCCCCCAACACCGACGGCCGCGCGTGCATCGGCGACCACGAGGACTACGACGGTGTCGCCGCCAACGGATGCGAGGCCGCGCCCGACGACATCGACGGTTCGGTCCTGCGCGACCGGATCGAAGCCACGATCGTGCCGACCGACGACACCGACCGCTATCCGT
>JBFIHN010000087.1:0-10406 GCA_041601775.1 Acidimicrobiales bacterium | reverse complement strand
TCCGTTGCTGGATCGTGCGGGCCTGGTCGGGGGAGTGCAGGACCTCGACCCACATGGCGACTGCGGCGTCGCGGTCGTCGGGGTGGAGATGGTCGAGGACGGTCTCGCCGTTGAGATCGTCCGCCGACATCCCGAAGACCTCCTCGACGTCACCTTCGGTACGGAGGATGATGCCGATCTCGGACAGGTGCTGGACGATGGAGTACGGCGCATCGAAGCTCGCGCCGTCGTGCCGGGTCGGCGGCGCCGGGGGGTCGATCACCCGGATCGGGCGCGAGAAGGTGAGCACGCAGCCGAAGTCGTCCTGGTGCAACAGGTTGAGCGACGTCACCTCGACCTCGTGCCACACGCCGGCATCCTCCCGTCGGAGCCGGATGGACTGCAGCTCACCGGGGCGGGCGACGGCTTGCCACCAGCTGTCGACCACGGCACCGAAGTCCGACGGGTGGTTCTGGGCCAACTGTGCGTTCCATCGACGGTCGTCGTGTTCGGCCACGTCGGTCAGCGCGACAGGAAGCGCCACCGGTCGAGCTCGGCGGTCCCGGCCGACCACGGTCGACCCGTCCACGAGGTCCACCACCTCGTCGATGGTCCACTCACGTCTCGACATCCCGCGTTCCTTCCGCACCCAGATCTTCCCAGATTTCGTCACAGTGACGAAACCGTCGACGACGGGAGGCAATCCGCACCGGGGGTGTCGATCGGTTTCCGCCTGATCGACACCACCCGGAGGGATCCCTGTCGCTGACGACAACGGCATCGGCACGTTGGCTCGAGAAGTGAAGCATTTACCGCGACACGGAACGGGGCACGGACACGGCCGCTCTGGCCCGGGCCGGCGCCACGGCAGCGACGCGCGGGGTGGCTGGTGTCGTGGGCCTGGTGTCGTGGGCTGACCGGCAGATGGCCGGTGGCCCCAGATCCCCGCAGGTCGCCGAGAATGCACGTTCTGTAAAGTAGACGAATCTGTTGTCCTGGAAGTGCGACACGACGAGTCCCCCGAGGTCGAAACCGACCTTGACGGGGCCCGGCCGAGCGGTACGGTGGAGGCAACCCACCCCATAATCTCGGGACGACTCTTTCACCAGTCGATCAAGGACGAAACTCTCGACGCTGGAGAGGTCCGATCGGCATACCACCAAGGGTCAAGTCACCTAACACAGACACAGCGTTCGGAGGTGGGCCTCCCATCAGAACTCTCTGAAAGAGGCCTCACTGTGTCTACCCCCGCGGACTCGTCCGTTCCCTTGTTCGACCCCGACGCGTTCTATCGGGACCTCCTCCACGCCCTCGATGAGTGGCAGCGCCGTCCAACGGCCACCGCCCGAGGATGCGTCAGTGTGGTCAAGCGCGTTGCGCTGGCGCACGGCATTCAGATCGCCGGGCGACTGCCTCTCCCCCGTCTGTCCCGTAAGGAGATGGACGAGGTCGGAGCGCTGGGTGCGTCCTGGCGCCGAGCCAACCGTCAGCGATGAGCTGGAAAGTGATCGGCCGGGGCTTGGCGCGCCCCGACTGTGATGAACCCCTGCTCCTGGCGAACCGTGGACGCTTGCGCGAGCAGCGCTGCCGCGCCACCTCGGTTGCGAGGTGCGCGCCGTGCGGCGAGACCTACCGCAAGCGTGTGCGTCGGATCGCTGTCGAAGGCTGCAAGCTCTACACCGGCCTCGACGTGGTGATGATCACCCTCACGGCGCCAGGGACAAGCCAGCACACGATGCCCAGCGGTGACGTGTGCCCCTGCACGCCGGACGGCGGCGTCCACCTGGCGGAGTGGAACGGCACCTGCTCGATCCGGTTCAGCCGGTTCCTCGAGGATCTACGTCGATCAACGGGCGTGAAGCTCCAGTACTTCCGGGCCGCCGAGGTCCAGAAGCGCGGAGCGCTCCACTTCCACATCCTCGTACGGGTACCGAAGGGCTGCCGGGTGCGGATCTCGACTGCCTCGGTCCGGCACTACGCCATCAAGCACGGCTTCGGGCACTCCGTCGACGTGTCCGGTGTGAGCGCCGAACATGGGGCCAGCTACGCAGCGAAGTACGCATCGAAGGCCGCCGCTGCTCGATCGGAAATGCCATGGATGCATCGTCGGACCGGCGAGCTCACGAACGGGAACGGTCGATACCGAGTGTGGACAGCCTCTCGTGACTGGGGCGTCACCATGGCGGGCGTGCGAGCCGCTCAGGCCGCTTGGTGGGCAAGCCAGGGCGACCAGTCGCCGGCGGAGCCGGCGGCGGGCGCCCCTCTTGACTCCAACGGCCAGAGTTCCGCAAGCCCTCCTGGGACCACAGTCGAAAGGGGGTTCGTGCGGTGACCGACCCGACTCCGGAGGACCTCCTCGATGAGGTCCGTGGGCTGGCCTCGGCGCTGGCTCTCCTCGACCGCGCACTCCCCCAGGCCATCAAGCGTGCGCACGACGCTGGCGTGGACTCGGTCAGTCTCGCCCACGTCCTGGGCGTGCATCGCTCGACGCTCTACCGGCGCTACATGCCGCCAGAAGGCAAGCCGTAGCGAAGCGGAGGCGCGGCAGTTGGTGGTAAAGAGGGCCTTGGCGGACAGGAGGGCGGCGTTTGGTTGAGCTTGAGGTAGAGACGACGGCGGCTCGGCTGGCGTCGTCTCACATCCCCTTCTTCGCGTCAATTGGCTTCACATTCTTGGTCGTGGCGCGCTTGCTAGCGGTGTCACGTGGGAGTCTGGAGACAGCCGTGGCTCTCCTTGGAGCTAGTCCTGCCCAGGTCGGCCTCGGGACTCTGCTTGCGCTAGTGCCAGCGCTTAGCGTCATGGCCCTCGGCCTAGCGGTGGCGGATCTTGAGCAGCGGTCGGGCATCCGGCGACGCTCGATGCTGGTCTGGATCGGCCTCGGATCCGTTCTGGCGGTTGCGTGCTTGCCGACCTTGTACGCGTATGTGTACGTGTTGTCGGGGCTCACGAATGGTGCGGTAGCACGTTGGGCCAAAACGCTAGATGGCCCCCCGCGGTGGTTCCGAAGAGTGTTCCTGCTCAATAGGCCCTCTGAGGTGAAGCTCGATGCGTCCGACGGGGCCGCAGAGGAAGAGGCCATCGCTGTCGGTGATCTGGTGAGGGTTCAGCGTCTAGTTGGCGGAGCAGCGGCCGGGTTTCTCGTCGTCGTTGGCGTTGTGGCAGCACCTTTGTGGCTGCCGGCGGAGCGCGTTGAGATCGGCTCGCAGGAGATGGTCGGGTATGTCGTAGAAGTCGATAGCGAGTGGGTGACCATCCTTGAGCACGAGAGTCGAGAGGTACGCCGCATCAAGTTGGAATCCGTTTCGGACCGCACGATCTGTAGTGCGAACGGGCCTTCGCTGGCGTCGTCGCGGACTCTGTATGCGCTGTTGCTGAGGCGGCCCGGACCTAGCTACCCCGATTGTTAGCTGGGACAGGGTGACGCGTCACTGAAGTGTCACGGTCACCCGTCTCGTGACACTTCAGCTCTAGAGTTGGATGAGCCTGTTCCCGGAGACTGGAGGTCGCCATGGACCGCGCCGCACGTCGGAGGGCCGAACGAGCAGCTCGTAAGGCGGAGAAGCCGGGTCCAAGGGCGGATCCTGGTGGAGTGGTCGTTCAGTCGCTCGGGGAGTGGGCCAGATCGCTTGCGCCCCCGCACTGTGAGTTCGGTCATGGTCCCATGTCGCTCGACGGGGAGGGCGGGTCGCATTACGGAACCTTCTGTGGATGCGAGGGTCAAGAGGCTGAGTTCTACTGCGCTACATGTGGCGACGACGCTGAGTCGCACTGCTGCATTAGTCGCCTGGTGTACCGGGTCCCTGATTGCGACCTCGACGAGGAAGCGCACGAATGATGGCGGGTCGATATCGCAAGGAAACTCGACGGCGGAAGTGCCCCGGATGCGGCGACTGGCGGCGGCTCGACAGCCGCGCGACGTACTGCTCCCCCGCCTGTCGGCAGAAGGCTTACCGTCGCAGGCTGCGACAGCCGGAAGCGCACCGGCAGTGCACGTTCTGTAAAGTTGGAATTCTGTTGGCCTGGAGTCGACAGCACGAATCTGACTTCTGGGTTGCGGATCCGCGCGTCGGCGAGGGGAACCGCAACCCAGAAGCGGACGGTCGAGCCCCTAGTTGCGCAGGGAGGTCAGGAGGCGCAGCACGTACCAGAACAGCAGCATCACGGAAGCGAAGAGCTGGACGGCAGCACCGACGTAGGCGTCGGAGGGGTACCGGGCCATGATCGCCTGGGTCTGGTAGAGGATCGAGCCGCCGGCGAGGGCGATCATGGCCACGCTGAACCAGATGCCGAGGCTGAGGCCGAAGATCACGGCACCGAAGATCAAGCCGAGCGCCGCGAAGCCGCCCCACATCAGCATCGGACGCAGGAACGACAGGTCCTTGCGGGTGGTGAAGGCGATGATCGTGAGCCCGGCGAACATGAACGCCGTGATGGCGGCCGCGGCCACCACGGTGGTGCCCCCGTTGTCGGTCTCGTTGAACACCAGGTACAGGAACGGGGCGAAGAGGAGGGCCTCTCCCCCGGCCAGGCCGAACAGGCCGGCGTACTGGACACCGACGTTCTCGATGTTGTGTGCGGCCGACGTCGCCATCCACTGGATGACCATGAAGGCCCCCAGGATCAGGAGCCACGTGGCCCCGCCGCTCGTGAAGAGCAGGTCGTAGAGCCCTTCGGCGGCGCCGGTGCTGAAGAGCACGGCTTCGAAGCCGACGAACGCAGTGATGGCCAGGAGCAGGTGCTGGTACACCCGGATGACGAACTCGCCACGCACCTCGGCGGACTGCGCCACGACGGGCTGGACCGGAGAGAAGGATTCCATGCCCCCCATTGTGCCGTGAATCGCCGCGATTCGGGTGGTGGACCGGCCACTTTCGCGCCGGACGGTCAGCCGGACGCGTCCCACTCCCCGGCCAGCGGCCGTGCGGCGTCGAGGAGCCACTCGACCGCCTCGCGGTAGTCGTCCTTCGTCGGGTTCCCGGCGAGGTCGCGGCCGACGTCCTCGACCGCGGCCTCGAGCACGTAGAGGCGGTCGCGGAGGCTGTCGATCGCCGCTCGGGTCAAGACGAGCTCGTCCTCGGACAGGCCCACGTCGGCGGCGCGCTGACGGGCCTCGTAGTCCCGTTGGCGACACGACCGTCGACAGAACTCCTTCGGGCGCCCCGGCCCGGGCCGTACGCCGAAGGGACGGGCGCACCAGCGGCACCGGCGCTCGGTCGTGGGTGGGGTGGCGTCGGGCTCGGACACGACGATCATGGTGCCCGAACGGTGCCCGAACCGGTGGACCACGTGGCGAGAGCCGGCGGGGCGTCTTGCGTCGTGGCCGACGTCGTCTCTGGCAGGATCGCGACGTGGGACTCTTCAAACGGAAGCCGAAGGACGACTTCAAGGCCCTGGCCAAGGAGCGCCGCAGGTCCGAGGACGACGATCCCTGGTTCGCCGGCGACGACGACGGACCGGAACTCGACGTCGAGACCGGCATCGGCTCCAACCTGCGAACGCCACGGCCCGGGCGCCGCCTCAGCGACTGACGATCACGGCGAAGGTCGTGTCGACCCGGTCGGCCCAGCGGGTCTTGTACGGCATGTCCATGCCCATGTCGTAGACGGTGACGGCCTCGTCGGCGAGGCGTCGGATCTGCGCCATCTGGAGCAGGTGCCCCACGCCGGCGTCGCCGTGGTCACGGTGATAGGACAGTTGGAGGCCCCGGTACGTGGCCCCGCGGACCCCGCCGAGGACGAAGCCGATGTCCTCGCCGTCGTGTCGGGCCACCAGGACCCGCAGATGTTCGCGTGCCGCGAGGCGGACACACATCCTGCGGTAGAAGTCGGCGAGGTCGCCGCTCGCCAAGCCGGTGTGGTCGCTGCCCTTCCAGCCGGACTGTTCGATCGCGAGGAGCCGGTCGAACACCTCGTCGGGCGCCGCAGCGGAGATGTCGGTGACGCAGATCCCCGCGTCGGCGGCATCGCGTTCGAGGCGCCGGATCCGTTGCCGGAACCGCGACGACCGTCGAGCGAACCAGGGGCCGACTCCCCCGCGCAGATCGGCCCGGAGGCGGTGCTCCTCCGGGCCCCGGTACAGGCTCCACCGGCCGTCGGCGACCTGGGCCACGCATGCGGTCAGCGCCGAGTCCTCGCGTTGGCCGGCCACGACGGCGAGACGCCAGTCGTCGTCGAGGTCGAGTCGGCGGGCCAGCATCTCGGCCGCGCGCCGGGGCGGCCCGACCAGCGGGGTGGCGAATCCCCACACCGGATCCAGGCCGACGAGGATCCGACCCTCGTCGGTCGTCTGCCCCCGCATCCCGCAGAAGGCGACGCCGTCGGTCACGACCACCGGCGGATCGGCGTCCGGGAACGACGATGCCGCGGCGAACGACCACAGCGTCGAGGCACAGAAGGGATCGACGTCAGGTGTCCGGTCGACGGCCGCGTCCCACAGGGTCGCTGCCTCGTCCAGGTGGTCTGCGTCCAGGCGCCAGATCGTCACGGACGCCAGACGCTAGCGATGTTCGGTCAGCCGCCGAGCAGTCCGGTCACGAGTCCGGTGGGACCACCGCGGAAGGGCTCCGTCCCGTTGACGAGCGTCACCTGGGGTCCGCCGTGTCCTCGCATGTAGGTGAGGGCGTGGCCGATGCTGCTGACGTTGTTCGACAGGGGCAGCGGCGCGATGGCGAGGGTCGACAACACGCCGAGGGCCCGGCCGTCGGCGTCGAGGAAGGCGGAACCCGAGTCGCCGGGAATGCCGGGAGTGATGGTGTAGAGCGGCGTGTTCCACCCGCCGGCATCGGTACCGAGGCTGAGGCCGTACTTCGGCGACAGCTGTTCGAGACCGGCACGGAGGCTCGAGTTGCCGAAGGAGTACACCTCGTCGCCGGTGGCCGCGCCGTCGGACAGCCCGACCGGTCCGCCCCAGACCGGGATCGACGGGTTGACCGTGCCGAAGTCGGCGGGATGGAGCGCGATCAGGGCGAAGTCGTTGTGGGCGCAGGTGTCGGCGTCGGTCTCCCCCGCCGCCTGCATGGCGGCCCACGAGTTGTAGACCATGGTCCCGGGACGCGACGCCCCGTCGATCTCGACGGCCGTGCCCACGGGCAGGGTGCCGGCGTCGCAGCCGTTGGTCTCGGTCTGCCCGCCGGTGCCGCTGCAGTGCGCGGCCTGGCCGATGTAGACCGCACCGGCGGAGTCGGCGAACACGAAGTTGGCCGTGCACTGCGCGCCGTTGGTGAACGTCTGCGTGCCCGGGTGGATGGTGGCAGCATCGGCCGGGGCCCACGTGGGCGCCGCCTCGGCGGCCGGGACGAGGGCGACGAGCGCCGCCAGGACGGCGGCGGTGAACGCGACAGCGGTGCGAGCTCGGAGCTTCATGAGGTGGCGGTCCTTCCGTCGAGGCGCGCGCCCCGATCGCCCAGGGTCTTCGGCGCGCATGAGTACAATTCCTGCCGCTGTCGATCCCCGTCGGGAGAGTCCCAGCCCCGCCGCCAGCGGGGACGGGCGCCGAAGGAGCAACCGCCCCGGAACCTCTCAGGCAACCGGACCGTCGGGACGAGGCACCTCTGGAGAGCAGGGCCCGCTGTGGCGGTCCCTCACCGAAGGAGCAAGCGGGACCCGCGGGCCCCGTGAATCTCTCAGGTCGTGGAACAGAAGGGGCACCCGTTCTTCTCGACCCCTCGGAGCCCTCCCGTGCCCTTCGCCGACCGTCACATCGGACCGCGCCAAACCGACCTGGACCGACTGCTGTCGGTCGTCGGGGTCGACTCGCTCGACGACCTGATCGATGAGGCCGTGCCGTCGTCGATCCGTCAGTCCACACCCCTCGACCTCCCGCCGGCGCTGGACGAGACCGAGATGCTGGCCGAACTGCGGGAGATCGCCGCGGCCAACGTCCTGCGCACACCCATGATCGGCCTCGGGTACGCCGGGACCCACACGCCGCCCGTGATCCGCCGCAACGTGCTCGAGAGCCCGGCCTGGTACACGGCGTACACCCCGTACCAGCCGGAGATCTCCCAGGGCCGGCTCGAGGCGCTGTTGAACTTCCAGACCATGATCACCGACCTGACCGGCACCGAGATGGCCAACTCGTCGCTCCTCGACGAGGGAACCGCCGCCGCCGAGGCCATGGCCATGAGCCGCCGACTCGCCAAGGGCGATCGCAACCGGTTCCTGGTCCAGGCCGACACGTTCCCGCAGACGATCGCGGTCATCGAGACGCGTGCCGAGGCGATCGGCGTGCTCATCGACGTGGTCGACGACGTGGCCACCACTCCCCTGTCCGACGTGTGCGGTGTCCTGGTCCAGTACCCGGCCTGTTCCGGGGCCGTCGTGTCGCCGAAGGCCGCCATCGACGCGGCCCACGAGGGAGGTGCCGTGGCCGTCGTGGCCACCGACCTGCTCGCCTGCACCATCCTCACGCCGCCGGGCGACCTCGGCGCGGACATCGTCGTCGGGTCGTCGCAACGCTTCGGGGTGCCCCTCGGCTTCGGCGGTCCGCACGCCGGGTTCATGGGGTGCCGGGACGACTACAAGCGCACGATGCCCGGGCGCCTCGTCGGCGTGTCGGTCGACGCGGCCGGACGACCGGCCACCCGGCTGGCGCTCCAGACACGTGAGCAGCACATCCGTCGCGAGAAGGCCACGTCGAACATCTGCACCGCGCAGGTCCTGCTCGCCGTCATCGCCTCGATGTACGCGGTGTACCACGGGCCCGACGGCCTCCGGCAGATCGCCGAACGGACCCACGGGTTGGCCGCAGCCTTCGCTGCGGCATGCCGCGCCGCCGGGCTGACGGTCGAGGCCGAGACGATCTTCGACACCGTGACCGTCCGTGCCCCCGGCCGAGCGCCCGAGCTCGTCGCCCGTGCTGCCGCGCAGGGCATCGACCTGCGCCTGATCGACGCCGACACGCTGTCGGTCGCGTTCGACGAGACGTCGACGCGTGCGACGCTCACGCGCCTCGGCGACGCATTCGAGGTCTCGGTCGACGCGGTCGAGGTGGCGACGCCGCTGCCCGAGGGACTGCGTCGCACCAGCGACTACCTCACGCACCCGACGTTCCATGCGTACCGGTCCGAGACCGACCTGCTCCGCTACCTCCGGATGCTCTCGGACCGGGACATCGCGCTCGACCGGGCCATGATCCCGCTGGGGTCGTGCACCATGAAGCTCAACGCGACCGCCGAGATGGAGCCGATCACCTGGCCCGAGTTCGCGGGCATCCACCCCTTCGCTCCCGCGTCCTCGACCCGCGGCTACCGCCGTCTCATCGAGGAACTCGAGGCGTGGCTGGTCGAGGTGACCGGCTACGACGCCATCTCGTTCCAGCCCAATGCCGGATCGCAGGGGGAGTTCGCCGGCCTGCTGGCGATCCGTGCGTTCCACCGCGACAACGGTGACGCCCACCGGACGACCTGCCTGATCCCGTCGTCCGCCCACGGGACCAACGCAGCGTCGGCCGTCATGGCGGGGATGCGGGTCGTGGTCGTGGCCTGTGACGACGACGGCAACGTCGACCTCGCCGACCTCGAGGACAAGATCGCCACCCACGCCGACGACCTCGCCGCCTTGATGGTGACCTACCCGTCCACCCATGGCGTGTACGAGACGACGATCACCGACATCTGCGAGATGGTCCACGGCGCCGGCGGGCAGGTGTATCTCGACGGGGCCAACCTCAACGCGCTGGTCGGCGTGGCCAAGCCCGGGGCCTTCGGCGCCGACGTCAGCCATCTGAACCTCCACAAGACCTTCTGCATCCCGCACGGCGGTGGCGGCCCCGGCGTCGGCCCCGTGGCCGTGCGCGCCCACCTCGCGGCCTACCTCCCGAGCCATCCACTCGACGACGAGTGCGGTCCGGCGACCGGCCCCGGCCCCATCTCGGCTGCTCCCTACGGCTCGGCCGGGATCCTGCCGATCTCGTGGGCCTACGTACGGATGATGGGCGGCGAAGGGCTCACCGAGGCGACCCGGGTCGCCATCCTCAACGCCAACTACATCGCCGTGCGCCTCGCCGAGCGCTATCCGGTCCTCTACACGGGAGCGCACGGCCGGGTGGCGCACGAGTGCATCGTCGACCTGCGCGACATGACCAAGCGGACGGGTGTCACGGTCGACGACGTGGCCAAGCGCCTCATCGACTACGGCTTCCACGCGCCGACGATGTCGTTCCCGGTGTCCGGGACCTTGATGATCGAACCGACCGAGTCCGAATCGCTCGACGAGATCGATCGGTTCTGCGATGCCATGATCGCCATCGCCGACGAGATCGCCGAGATCGAGTCCGGTGCCGTCGCTCACGCGTCGTCCGCGCTCGCCCACGCCCCCCACACCGCAGAGGATCTCCTGGTGGCCGACTGGGATCGCCCCTACAGCCGTGAGCAGGCCGCCTATCCGGTGCCCGGGCTCCGGACCAACAAGTACTGGGCCCCGGTCAGC
>JBFIHN010000086.1:0-10457 GCA_041601775.1 Acidimicrobiales bacterium | reverse complement strand
GCCATCAACAGGGCGATCGCCGCGGGGTGGGTGGACATCCCTGCCGACTGACTCAACGTCCGGAGTGCGACGAGGCTCGGCACGTCCCAGGCGACGGCGCACAGCGCGGACGCGGTCCCCGAGACCGTGAGCCCGATGAGGAAGAGCCGCCGGTGCCCGTAGGTGTCGCCGAGGCGGCCGAGGAGGGGGAGGAGGACCGAGCTGATGAGGATCGGTGCCGTGATGACCCAGGACATGTCCCGCTCTTCGGCGCCGAGGTCCGCGGCGATCTGGGGGAGGCTGGCGACGAGGATCACGGCCGGGAACGAGGTCACGAAGACGCCGGTGAGCGCAGCGGCGAGGTAGCGAACCGGCCGCAGGCTCGCGGAGCTCGTCGAGAGCGCGTTGTCTGGGGCGTCGATCGCCATGCAGTTCGTCCTCGTCCAGCCGGCCGCAGAAAGGTTCGTGCGGAAGTAACTTACCGCGAAGGTATAACGTGTCCAGGAGTGAGGTGGACAGGAGCGGAGCGATCCGCCCGGAAAGGTGAGCGATGACCGAACCCGAAGCAAGCCCGAAGGTCCCGGGACTGGAGCCGACGTTCCGGACACTCGACGACCCCGATGTGCCGTGGCAGGAGGTGCGGACGCAGCGCAACGCCGACGGCACCACCGCATCGGTCTGGGAGAAGTGGTTCGCCTTCAGCGCCGACCCGCAGTACCTCTCCCTCTACGCCAAGTACGACCCCGGGATGATCGTCCGACGTCACGGCCACTACAGCCCGCACATCCTCTTCGTCATCACCGGAGACATCTGGTGCGGCGACCGCCTGTGTGGCGCGGGGACCCACATCGAGTTGCCCTTCGGCGCAGCCTTCGGCCCGTTCCGGGCGGGCGAGGAGGGCGTGACCCTGTTCGAGGTGATGATGGGCGACCCGCGTTCGTGGGGCGACCAGCCCGAACAGTTCGAGGCGATGCTCGAGGAGCACGGCGTCGAACCGCTCCCCGATCCGCCGATCGACTTCCCGGACTGGCTCGAGGACATGCGCCGGCACTGGTCCGGCGCCGAGGACGGCGACGAGTAGGACGACCGCGTCAGGCGTCGGCGCTGATCCGGCCCCGTAGCCCGGGGAGGAGGTCGGCGCCGATGCGCTCGATCTGTGCACGGATGTCGGCGGGTTCGATGCCGGCAGAGTGGATGCGGACGTTCAGTGCGTCGGCGCCGCTGACGTGCATGGCGGCCGCGAGGCGTTCACCGATCTCGTCCGGGTCGGACGCGGTGATCAGCTCGTCCCCGCCCCACGCCGCGATCGCGTTCGTCGACGCGTAGGTCCGGTAGACGTCGACCTGCGCGTCGATCAGCGATCGCGGCGGTTCGCCGATCCAGATCCGGCGGTTGAGGATGATCGCCCCGGTGCCGCCGGCCGAGCGGTAGGCGGCTGCGGTGGTCGCCAGGTGCTCGGGGGTCGAGAGGGAGTCGAAGAGCAGGCCAGCGCCGGCACGCGCCGCGCGCTCGGCCGCGGGTGGGCTCATGGCGGCGCTGATCACCGGCACCGGGTGTTCGCGGCATCGTTCGATGGCGCGGTCGCCGGCGAGGATTTCGGCGACGCGGCCCTCGACCGAGTCGGCACGTCCGGAGACCAGGGCCGTGAGCACCGCGAGGTCGCGTCGGAATCTCGGCATCCGCTCCTCGTGGGGGACCTCCATCACCTCGAAGTCGTCGACCAGGGATCCCGGGGCGACGCCGAGGATGACCCGGTCGGGGAAGCGGGCCGACAGCCATGCGATGTCCTCGGCGACCTGTGCGACCGGACGCAGGGGGAGGAGCAGCGGGCAGGGCCCGGCCCACCCGGTGTCCATCGCGTCGAGCACGAAGCCGGCCACCAGGAGGGGGTTCGCCAGGTAGCCCGAGAACGAACCGTGGTGTTCGCTCAGCATCACGCCGTCGAAGCCTGCCCCCGCGGCGAGGCCCGCCTGGCGCCGCAATTCGTCCACGATCCCGGCCGCGTCCAGGTCGTTGTGCGGGTAGAGCCGCAGCGAGATGGATCCTTCGATGTGCGGTCGTGCCATGAGCCGTCCTCCGGGTGTCGAGCGCCAAACTACCTTACCTGGAAGAGGCTCACTAGACAGCGATCAGGGGAAACGCCAGGTCAGTCGGTGATTTCAAGCAGATGATTGACTCTCGAACCATTGATTCATACAATCGCTTCATTCCATTGAGTCAACCGGGGGGTTCAGGGGCATGCACGGCATCTGCCGTGTTCCGTCCGACCCACGGAATGGGCCCGCTGCGGTGAGGCCCGGGGAGAAATCGTCGTGAGCGTCATCCCAGAAGCAGTGAACGGAACCAAGACCGCTCACATCCGCGTGCGCGACGTCGAGCGAACGTTCGACGACGGCAAGCGGGTCGTGCACGCGCTCGGTCCGCTCGACCTCGACGTCGAGGAGGGAGAGTTCGTCTGCATCGTCGGTCCGTCCGGTTGCGGGAAATCGACGCTCCTGCGGCTGATGGCCGGCTTGGCCCGGCCCTCGGCCGGCGAGATCGACATCGAGCACCACGAACTGGACCGGCCCTTGATGGGCATGGTCTTCCAGGACCACAGCGTCTACCCGTGGAAGACGGTCGAGCAGAACGTCCGCTTCGCCCTCGACCTCCAGAAGAAGGGTCGCCCCCCGAAGTCCGAGCGCAACGAACGAGTGGCGCACTACCTGGGCAAGCTGGGCCTGGCCGACTTCTCCGATGCCCTGCCGGCCACGCTGTCCGGTGGCATGCGACAGCGCGTCTCGGTGGCCCGGGCGCTGGCGATCGAGCCCGAGATCCTGTTGATGGACGAGCCCTTCGCGTCGCTCGACGCACAGCTCCGGATCATCCTGCAGAACGAGCTCGTCCAGCTCTGGGACTCCGACCGCCGCACCGTGGTCTTCATCACCCACAGCCTCGAGGAGGCCATCTTCCTCGGCGACCGCGTGGTGATCATGACCTCACGACCCGGGACGTTCCACTCCGACTTCGTCGTCCCCTTCGAACGTCCCCGCGACCAGTCGTTGCGGGGGGAACCCGAGTTCGCCCAGCTGAAGGAAGAGATCTGGACCGTGTTGCGAGAAGAGGTCAACCGGCACATGAACCAATTGGGGCTGAAGTGACGACGTCCACGACATCAGACCAGACCTCGTCGACCGGCACCGGAGCGAGCACACCCCCACGGCCGGGTCGAGCGATGCAGCACGTGGTGCGCACCCCCGGCCGCGAGGAGGTCGACCCCGCCCGCTACCGGCGCCGGCGTCGCCGCCTCGAGGTCTCGCTGGCGACCGCGGTGCCCATCGCGCTCCTCGCCCTCTGGCAGGTCGCCGCCACCAACGAATGGATCGACCCCCGCTTCTTCCCGGCGCCGTCGTCCATCTGGACGAGCGCACGCGGTCTGCTCGAGTCCGGTGACCTGTGGGAGGACATGGTGGTCAGCTACCGCCGCGTGTTCCTCGGCTTCACGCTCGGGTGCACGAGCGGGGTCGTGGTCGGCGTCCTGCTCGGCACGTTCCGCCTGCTGCGGGCAGCCCTGGAGCCACTCGTCTACGCCCTGTGGACCGTGCCCAAGCTCGCGTTGTTGCCGCTGCTGCTGTTGATCTTCGGGATCGGCGAGATGCCGATCATCATCCTCATCGCCATCAACTGCTTCTTCTTGTTGATGATCCCCACCCTCGCCGCGATCGTCGGGGTCAGCCACGCCTACCTCGAGGCGGCCGAGTCGTTCGAGGCCACGAGGCTCGAGACGCTCCGGCACGTCCTGTTGCCCGCGGCCGTTCCCCAGATCTTCGTGGCCCTCCGACTCGCCGCCGGCGCATCGATCCTCGTGTTGGTGGCGGCCGAGTTCGTGCAGGGCAACACCGGCCTCGGTCACCTCATCTGGAACTCGTGGTCGCTCTTCCTCGCCGATCGCATGTACGTCGGGATCGTGGTGGTCGCGGTCAGCGGTGCGCTCTTCACCATGTTCATCGGCTTCATCGGTCGCAAGATCGCCCCGTGGGCCGACCAGGCCTGATCACGCACCACCCCTCGTCCCCCACCCGACAGGAGCAGCCATGCCGACCGAACCCGAGACCCGCACGCCCGTGGGTCCCTTCCACCTGGATCTCGATGCCATCGACTGGGTGGACGAACGGGCGCTCGGGAAGGCGCCGATCGAACTCATCGAGGAGGCCGAGCGACTCGGCGCCAAGCGCAAGCGACTGGCGACCGGCGAGTGCGGCTTCTACGCGACGTACAACGTGATGCCGGCTGGTTATCGGATCGCCACGCACAGCCACGGCCATGCGGAGTTCATCACCGTGCTCGCCGGCGGTGCGGTCGTCGACACGCCGGACGCCGACGCCGCCGAGATCGTGCTCGACACGGGCGACGCCATCGTGCTCGAGGCCGACTTCGAGTACGGCATCACGTGCGGTCCCGAAGGCATGACCTTCCTCACGCTCCGGACCGGCGACTCCACCACCTCGCTCCGCGACTGACACGGGCCGTCGCGCGGGCGTACGCCACCCGAAGCGCCCGAACCAGCCAGCAATCCACCATCCACAAGACACGCAAGGGGACATGTGATGACAAGAGTTCACGAGGGCGATACGCGTCGCCGACTGAGGGTCTGGGTCGTACTGCTCGCCGCGCTCGCGCTGCTCGGCGCGGCATGCGGCGGAGACGACGACACCGCTGCGTCGGACGACGACGAGACGACAACGACGGCGGCTGCCGCGGACGCCGTTGCGGACGAGGACGAGGGTCCCGGCCCGGCGCCGCAACCGCTCGACGAGGAGACCGACGTCAACATCGTCATGGCGTTCAACATCGAACCGTTCTCGCCGGCGTTGCTGGCCGACTACTTCGGTGAGTTCGAGAAGGAGAACCTGAACGTCACCATCCAGAACGTGCCGTCGAACGAGGCCACCGTCATGGTCGCCCAGAACCAGGCACAGCTCAAGGTCGGCGGCATCGGCGCGGCGTTCTACAACGCGGTCCACAGTGGTGTCGAGGTCGTCTGGTTGGCCAACGTCCACCAGAACGACGGCGACAGCAAGGAAGGCGTCTGGCTGCGCAACGACTTCTTCGACGAGGACGGCAACGTCATCTCGGAGAAGCTCAAGGGCGCCAAGATCGCGGCCGGCACCGGCGGCATCGGCAGCCCGTCGGCGTTCGCCATCAACGGCTTCCTCCAGGACAACGGATCGAGCCTCGACGAGATCGAGTCGCCGGCCATCGGCGGGAGCGACATGTTGATCGCGATCGAGAACGGTGGACTCGACGGTGGCTACGTGCTCACCCCGCAGTGGATCGAGCTCGAGAACGGCGACGACGCCCAGTACGGCGGCCTCTACGGCGGCTTCGGCGGTGAAGGCTTCTCGGCCAGCGCCTACGAGATGAACAAGTCCTTCATCGAGGACGAGCCGGACGTCGCTGCGGCGATCATGCGGGCCATCGCCCGCACCGTGGCCACCTACCTCCAGGGTGACTACCACGCCGATCCCGAGGTGCTCGCGGCTCTGGCCGAGGTCACCGGCACGCCGGGCGATGCGATCGCCAGCGCGCCGCCCCTCGTGTTCTCGCCGGACATGCCGCTCAACAGCGACATGGTGAACGACATCCAGGAGATGTGGATCGAGTTCGCACCGGACACGCTCGCCTTCGACGAGCCCCTGCCGCTCGACCGGCTGGTGGATCGGTCGATCATCGACCGAGTCCTCAGCGGCGGCTGACCCCGCACGACGACAAAGGCCCGGATCCGTTCATCGGATCCGGGCCTTTCGTCGTTCTGGGCCCTCCGCCGGCGCGGCGTCGACCCGGCATGGCCGAACTCGACGTCGTAGGCGTCGGGGGCCGACGTCTACGACGTCGAGAATGGCACCCGGCCGAGCGCCGACGAGTCGGCGGTGGACCCGGGACCGCTCGGATCAGCGTTCGTCGCGGAAGCGCTTGGCCTTCGGGGAGGTCGCGACCTCGGTGTCGCCGTCGAGTGACCCCGGGGCGACGACGGCGGCCGAGATCCGGACGCCGAGTTGGTCCTGGAGTCGTCGTTCGACGGTCGCCGCGATCGCAGGCCAGTCGTCCGACGGGGCCTCGCTGGCGATCGAGAGTTCGAGCTCGTCGCGACCGTCGACCCGGCGGGCGGTGACGAAGTAGTCCGGGGTGGTCCCCTCGACGCTGGTGGCGATCGCCCCGACGCCCTCCGGCCACACGTTGACGCCGCGCAGCTTCACCATGTTGTCGCCGCGGCCGGCGAAGCGGCCCATGCGACGCAACCAGCTCCCGCACTCGCACTGCTCGCGCGGGTAGAGGAAGGAGAGGTCCATGATGTTGTAGCGGAACTGCGGGCTGCCGGTCTTGTAGAACTCGGTCACCACCAGCGACCCGACGGACCCGTCGGGCAGCGGGGCGCCGGTCTCGGGATCGACGACCTGGACGTGGAAGGCATCCTCGAAGATGTGCAGGCCCTTCTTGGCCGGACACTCGACCGACACGTACCCGACCTCGTGGAACCCGTAGGTGGAGAGCGCGGGGACGCCGAAGAGCTCCTCGAGGATCTCCTCGTTGCCGATGCTGGTCGCGAGCGAGCGGATGGCGAGATCCTTCGCGGGATCGATCCCCATGTTCCGTGCTTCCTCCGCGATGCGCAGGAGGTAGTCGCCCGTCGTGAGGATGGCCGATGCCTGGTAGTCCCGGGCAAGGGTGACCTGCTTGCGCGTCGACGTCACGTTGCCGGTGCTGGTGTGGATGACCACGCAGTTGAGCCAGCGGAAGAGGGGCTCGTCGAAGCTGAACGCCCCGTTGTGGAGGCCGTAGGACCAGCTGTTGAGCACCACGTCGCCGGGGCGGATCCCCTGCATGTACATGCCTCGGGCCGTGAGCACCCCCCCGACCTCGCGGTCCCAGTGGGTGTACAGCGTCGGGCGCGGCATGCCGGTGGTTCCACCGGACATGTGGATCCGCGCCGGCTCGCGGAGCACGTCGTCGAGCTCGACACCCTGGTAGTCGCCGTAGGGCGGGTGGTCGTCGATGCTCTGGCGGATGTCGTCGACGGTGTAGGTCGGCACCCGGTCGAGGTCGTCGATCGTGCGGAGATCGTTGGGATGGAACCCGGCCTCGTCCCACCGGCGGCGGAAGAAGGGCACGCGGTAGGCGCGATCGGCCCGGGACTGCAGCCGGGACAGCTTGACCCGGTCGATCTCGTCGGGCTCGGCGTAGTAGGTGTGCTCGAAGTACTCCGGCGGTGGCGGGAACAGCCGAGCGATCTCGGCGTAGTCGACCGCGTTCCATGGACGTCGCAGACCGATGGACATGATTTCTACGCTTCCTCTCGTGCCGCGGCGTTCGCTCGCGCCCGGCGGGCGATCGCCTCGACCTCGTCGATGACGGGTCCCTGCACCGCTGCGTCGAGCGCGTCGGCGACCGGGTCGCCACCCGCGTGGCGCAGCATCGCCGCGAGGCGATCCCGAAGACACCCGAAGGCGAAGTCGAACGCGTCCCCCTGGGCAACGGTGTCGAGGAGCACCACGTTGTTGTGGTCGCCCGACGGACGGACGTAGTGGTAGTGCGGGTCGTCGTCGAAGAGGTCGAACCGCAGGTACTCGTGTCCGTCGGCGGCACCCCGCACGTGGAGCGACACCCCGGTGTCGGCGAAGCCGCCGTCAGGGGAGTTGGCGACGATCTCCGCCCACGCGTCCGGATCGTCGGCGTAGGTCGACTCGAGGCTCTGGGGGTCGACGTCGCGGTATTCGACCCCGATCACGATCGCCCCGGCCTCGAGCCAACGGGTGTTGGCCTCCTCCGGGGGTTGGGGCTGGACCTGGTACACGGTGCCGACCATGTCGACCTCCTGGATTCACTCGCGGCCGGGCGCCCGGTGCCGGAGGAGACGAACTTCTCCGGCACCGGGCGCTGCGGCGTCTTCTCAGGGCTTGGCGGGGGGCTCGATCAAGTCGGTCGGGATGTAGCTCTCGGGGAAACGGTAGAGATCGATCGCGTTGTCCCAGAGGATCCGGCGCTTGCTGTCGTCGCTGATCGCGTCGGGCGTCAAGCCGAGGAACTCGTCGGTGGTGTGCGGGTACTTCGAGTCGGGGTGGGGGAAGTCGCTCTCCCACACGATGTGGCCGTCACCGAAGGGGCGGATCACGTCGGCGACGAAGGGGTCCTCGCACTCGGTGGAGATCCAGCAGTTGCGGCGGAAGTACTCGGTGGCGGTCATGGTGAGCTCGGGGAACTCGTTCGCGCCGGCCATCTCGAGCTGTTCGTCGACCCGGTGGAGCCACGACGGCAGCCAGCCGCAGCCGGCCTCCATGTAGGCGACCCGCAGACGGGGGAAGCGCTCGAAGACACCGTGGACGATCATCGACATCATGGCGCCCATGGCCTCGAACTGGTGGACGGCCGCATGCCACTCGGTGAAGGTGCGGTACCGGTCGTGCCCGAAGGAGTTGCCGCGCAGGCCCATGAACTCGTGCGTGGCGAACGCGCAGTCGAGGTCCTGGAGCAGCTCCCAGACCGGGTCGTAGTACCGGTCGCCCAGGGTCCGCTGGTTGAAGTAGTCGGGTCGTGCCCAGAAGCAGCGGATGCCGAGTTCGTCGTGGGCGTACTGGATCTCCTCGACCGCCCGGCTCACGTCGTTGAGCGGCACCGGGCTGGCGGTGTGCACGCGGTTCTCCGACGTCTCGCGCATCTCCGCGCCCCAGCGGTTGTAGGCACGGACCATCGCGGCCTGCAGCTCGGGGTCGATGCCCTCGAACCAGAGGTCGTACTCCGGGCCGTAGATGACGCACACGTCGATGCCGTCGTGCGACAGCGACTCCCGGACGCGGTCGCCGGTGAATCCTTCGGACACGATGTCGCCGTACTTGGCCTTCATGTCGTCGAAGGTCCAGCCGATCGCCTCCATGAAACGGCCGTACACGATCGTGTCGTGCTGGGTGAACCGGCCGTCGACGGTGACGGGGTTGTAGGTGTCGAAGCCCTCGAAGGGCTGGCGGCGAGACAGGCGGTCGACGTACTTGTCGTCGAGGTACCGCTGCCAGAGGTCTTTGGGGTAGATGACGTGGGCGTCGGCATCGAACACCCGGAATCCGTTCTTCACGATCAACACGCTCCACGGTTGCGGGGCACCGTGGGTTCATCCGCCGGTGCCGAGTTCTTGGGAAATTGGACAGCGACCACGCTGCGGTCGGTGGACCTTCGCCCCCTCCACCACACGAGCCGTGCCTCACTGTAGATCAATCAATCAAATGTTTCAACCATTCGATTGTTGGATTTTCGCCGATCGGTCGATCGGCGAAAAACGGCGTCCTCGGCTCATGGTGAATCAATCGATAGCTTGAATCAAGCCGGCCTGTCCGGCCCACGACGGACCGAGGAGCGCGTAGGCAATGGGGAACCTCGATCGAGACGGTGCGATCGACTACTGGTGCAACGCCTTCACCGCAGATCGACGCGCCCTCTGGGACGAGGCGGTCCGTGCGCAGGGCATCCAGGTCAAGGTCCGTGGGCCGGGCGACGACAGCTTCTGCTCGCCCGCCGAGATGATCGAGCGCATGGACGACGTCGGCGTCGACACGCTGGTCCTCCCGACCTGTCGACCGCACCACGGCACCGGCCCGCTCGACTTCTCCCGCATCGCCGCGTGCACCCCCGAGGAGACCGAAGAACTCGCCGCCCGCTTCCCCGGCCGCTTCGTCGGCACCTGGAGCATCGACCCGGTCGGTGGGATCGAGGACGTCCGGGCCACCCGCCGTGCCCTCGAGCACCCGTGGATCGTCGGTCTGCACCTGCACACGCACAGCTTCGACCGACCCCTGGACCATGCCGACCTGTTCGCCTACTACACCGTGGCCGCCGAGGCCGGGGTCCCGGTCGTGATGCAGGCGGGGACGTCCGGTGGCCTCATGCCGAGCGAGTGCGGGCGACCGATCGGCATCGACCGCGCCGCCATCTTCTTCGCCGACACGCCCTTCGTCCTCTCGCACCTCGGGTGGCCGTGGACCGACGAGGCCATCGCGATGGCGTTGAAGTTCCCCAACGTCCACCTCGGGAGCGCCGTGTACCCGGCGCGCCACTGGCCGGAGTCGGTGCACGCCTTCCTGCGCGGCCCGGGAAAGCGCAAGATGTTGTACGGGACGGGCTTCCCCACCACCGGACACCGCCACACCATCGGCCAGGTACGCGACCTGGACCTCGACAGCCAGGTGCTGGCGAGCTACCTCGGGGGGAACTCCCGGCGGATCTTCACCCGGTTGGCACCGGGCCACGAACAATGAGACGAGAGCCACGATGAGCGACACCTCCAGCGACACGCCACGATCGTCGGTCGGTGATGCGACGCGTGAACGTCTGATCCAGTCGGCCGAGCGACTCGTCGCCGAACGGGGCGTCGACAGCGTGTCGGTCCGCGACATCACCAACGACGCCGGCGCCAACTCCGCCTCGATCCACTACCACTTCCGCTCGAAGGAGGG
>JBFIHN010000085.1:0-10642 GCA_041601775.1 Acidimicrobiales bacterium | reverse complement strand
GAGTACCGTTGACGGCCATCGACTCGGCATCCGTCTCCACGCATCTCGCCCGGCTCGAGGCGGAGAACCACCGGTTCCAGCGGCTCCTGGAGGCTCGCGACGACGTCATCCGCGATCTCCTGCACACCATCGCGGTCCTCGAAGCACGGCTCGCCACAGACGATCGGGTCGACGAGGGATGAGCGGTCACCGCTATCACCGGGCACATGACCTCGCGCATGCGAACGACACGGTGGCCTTCGCTGCGGCAGCCGTCCCCCCCGGCGCACGGGTGCTCGACGTGGGCGCGGCCGATGGTTCGGTCGCCGCGGTCCTGACCGCGATGGCATGCACGGTCGTCGGGGTGGAACCCGACCCGGTCGCGGCCGAGCAGGCGCGAGCGCACTGTGAGCGGGTGATCGTGGGAGACGTCACCGACGTCGATGCCGCCGACCTCGGCGGTCCCTTCGATGCCATCGTGTTCCTCGACGTCCTCGAGCACATGGTCGACCCGGCCAGCGCCCTGGTCCAGGTCCAGTCGATGCTCGCGCCGGGAGGCAGGATCGTCGTGTCGGTACCCAATGCGACCCATGCGGGCGTCCGCCTGTCCTTGATCGAGAACCGGTTCGAGTACCAGGACACGGGCTTGCTCGACCGGACGCATCTCCGGTTCTTCGACCACGACAGCTTCCTCGATCTGCTCGGCGACGCAGGTCTGCGGGTCGTCCACGAAGGCGCGATCTGGCGCGAGCCGTGGCAGACCGAACTGGGCGGTGCCGACAGCCTCGCCCGCCATCCGGGACTCGCCGAGCAGTTCGCCGCCGATCCGCACGCGACCACCTACCAGTTCCTGGCGATCGCGGTGGCGGCGAGTGACGAGGCCGCGGCCACCCCGGCACCGATCGAACCGGCGCTCGTCTTCCGCGAGCGCGCCGCAGACCTCGAACGTGCGGTACAGCGACTGACGCTCCAGGCGGGTTCCGCGGGCTAGGCCGCCTCAGCTCGCCGCGTCGTCGCGACGAATCGCACGGACCGCCCGACCGGCGAGACGCGCGCCCTTCTCCCCACCAGGGACACGGTGGATCAGCCCGTCGATCCTGACCAACAGCCGATGGGCCAGCCGCCCGGTCACGACGGCGAGTTCTTCCTGCGCAGCGACCGCCTGCCCCGACAGTCGCTCCACCTCCGACTCGAGCGCCGAGATCCGGTTCGTCAGCACGACGCGCTCGGCCTCGGCATCCGCCGCCGACGCGTCCGCTTCGCGCACCGCGAGCCGCACCGACCGCCGGAGGTCCTCCCAGGTCGGGCATCCTGGCTCCCCGTCGTCGGGCTCACGGTCGTCGGACGCTGGCGCGCCCGCCGAGACCACGAAGCCGACCGAACCACTGTCGGGGGCCGCCGCAGCCGCGTCGATGACCACGTGACCGGCACCGGGGGTCTGCGGCACCACGTCGAGTCGCACCACGTCGAGTCCGACCGGGGGAATGCCCGCGGCCAGCATCGCGTCGAGGATCGAGGTCCGGGAGAAGAAGCGGAGCGGTCGGTCGACGACGGGACCCGACCCGAACGGCGATCTGCCCTGGAGCGACAGGACCCGGTTCGGGAGCCAGGTGATGTTCCGCACGGACAGGATCAGGCGGACCCGACCCGCCAGGAGAGAGGAGACGTCGCGGAGGTGCGCGATCTCGTCGGAGACGTACGCAACGCTCTCGGCGAGGACGATGACATCGACGTCGACGAAGAGCGCCTTCTCGAGAGGAACCGCCGGCGACACGACGGCCACCACGTCGGCCTTCTCGCTGATCGCGTCGACCAGGTCGGCCGCTCCGAGACCGACCACGGCGACCCGTGCTCCGGCGTCGATCCCCCCAACGATGGTCGACACGGCCCAGTCGTCGGGCACCCCGGCGACGTCGGCCGTCGACCGATCGGTGCGCATCGATCAGACGGTAGTGTCCGGCCCCGTGGCCACTCCACCCGATCGTCTCTACGTCGACCTGCTCAAGCGGGTCCTCACCCGAACCGGCTTCGACGAGCGGTCCCCGGTGGCCATCCCACGACTTCCCGACGGCAGCGTCGACGTCGGAGCACTCGCCGCGCTCGTCGAACGCGAAGACATCCAGGTGATGCGACGGACGTCGCCGGACCCCGTGACCCGTGAGGTCGGGCTCGACTGGCCGCCACCTGCTGATGCCGAGACGATGATCGGCACGAGGCGTCTCGACAACCTCGACCGATGCATCACCGACATCGTCGCCAACGACGTCCCCGGCGACCTCGTCGAGTGCGGCGTCTGGCGTGGAGGTGCGTCGATCTTCATGCGCGGCGCGCTCGAGGCAGCGGGCGACGACACCCGCACCGTGTGGATGTGCGACTCCTTCGCCGGCGTCCCGCCGCCCGACGTCGAGCAGTTCCCGGAAGACGAACTCGACCAACTGTGGATGTTTCCGGAACTCGCGGTCGGGCCGGACCAGGTCCGACGCAACTTCCAGCGCTACAACCTCCTCGACCCGCGTGTCCGACTGGTCGCCGGTTGGTTCAAGGACACCCTCCCGAACGCTCCCATCGAGTCGATCTCCCTGCTCCGAGCCGACGGCGACATGTACGAGTCGACCATCCAGATCCTCGACAACCTCTACGACAAGGTGTCCGTCGGCGGGTGGATCGTGATCGACGACTACGGAGCGATCGAGGCCTGCCGCAAGGCCGCCAACGACTTCCGGTCCAAGCGGGGCATCACCGACCCGATCGAGACGGTCGACTGGACCGCCGTCTGTTGGCGGAAGGGATCGTGACATCGCCAGCGACCACCCCCGAGGCGGTTCCGGCGATCACGCAACTCGACGGCATCAGCCTCCAGCCACTCGAACCGGCCCACGCGCCGATCGTGGCCTCGCTGTTGTCGATGCGCGGCCACCGATTCATCCTCGACATCCCGAGCGACGAGGCGACCCTCACCCAACTCCTCGCCGAGTTGGGTCGCCAGACCTGGACGTTGCCCTTGGCGGCCGTCGTCGGCGGTGAGTGCCTCGGCGTGGTGACCACCGCTTTGGCCAACGTCAAGTCGCTCCACGCCTCCATCACCGCGCTCTTCGTCGATCCCACCACCGCCACCACTGCGCTGGCGATGGGCATCCGCCACCTGTTCTGGACGTTTCCCCTGCACCGGGTGCACGCCCAGATCCCCGACATGGACCTCACGCGCGAGTACGTCGACCTGTTGACCTCCGTGGGCTTCGTCGACGAGGGCCGACTCCAGGACCATCTGGTGCTGGCCGGTCGCAGCTTCGACGTCGTGACCCTCGGCCTCCTGCGAACGGACTTCGAAGCGTGGTGCTCGGACAACGAGCCCCGCCTGTCGTTCTCCGTCTGATGCCCTTCGTCGCCCCCACCGTCGACGGCCAGCGAGTCCGTGTGCGGCCGGCCGATCCCGGTGACCTCGACGATCTCGCCGACCTCGACTGGCAGCGATCGCTCCACCCGGCGATGGGCGGATGGGCCCCCCGACCTGCGGGCGGACCCTCGCCGTCGACGGCCGTGTTGCTGGCACCCTCGGGCGACGAGATCGTCGGCGCGGTCGACGCCCGAGACCTTCTCGGCTATCCCGGCGTCGTCAACGTGAGCATGTACACCGACGCCACCGCCGCGCTCGGCGGTCTGGCGCTGGAAGGGTACGCGCACTGCATCCAGTCCGTCTTCGCCCAGGGCGCGAGGATCATCCACCACGAGGTGCTGGCACTCAACCGCCCGATCCGCCGGCTGATGCGCGGGCTGCGCGTGGAACCGACGGCCCGGTACCGGGACCACGCCTTCGTGGCCGGACGTCTGTGGGACGTGATCGCGTACTCCTACGACGAGACCCACTGGCGCTCGATCCTCGATCGTCTCCCTCGCAGCCCCCTCCGTCGAGTGGACTCGGACGGCCGTCCGGGGAGCGCCAACGGCGCTGCCCAGATGCCCCCGACCCACGACGCCGACGGACTTGATACCGTCCAGCGATCGGACTAGCGGGCCCGGTACCGGGCGGACGGCGGGCGACCGCCAGGAATGAGCGGAAAAATGACAGACGAAGCCACCCCAGCGACGAACGACGACGCCCGGCGCAGTCGCCGTCAACTCCTGACCCTGGCCGGGGCTGCGGCGGTCGGCGGCACGGCCCTCGCACTCGGCCAGGCGAGCCCTGCTGGAGCCGCCAACGGCGACAACTTCAAGATCGGCAACACGAACAACGCGGCAACCGTCGACACCCTCCTGACCACGGAGGGCGCCCTCAGCGCCGGGCTCGGAGTCGTCAACACCGGGGCGGGGGTCAACGGACACGGGTTCTCCTCGGCTGGTGGCGACGATTCGGTCGACGTCAAGTTGAACGGCAGCGGCCGCCTGGCCCAGGTGCCGGCCCTCGACGGCAACGCCCAGCCCACGTTCAACATCTTCAACCTCACCGCCAGCGGAACCGTCCAGGGCCACGAGATCGTCCGTTCCAGCAACGGCGTGATCTGGGCCTCGACCGGGACCGGAACCGGCGGATCCACCCAGTGGAAGCGGATCAACTCGCCGCGCGTCGACGACCCGGCGGGCAACGGCAACCCGTTCACGCCGTTCCGTCTCCTCGACACCCGGGCCAGCGAGTCGAGCGCGCTCACTCGGAACACCCCGCTGTCGACGAACACGAACTTCCCGATGGACATCGACAACCTCGCCCAGATCCCTTCGGGTGCGGTCGGCGTGTTCGGCAACCTCACGGTGCTCGCGTCCAACTACTCGGGTTACGTCACCCTGTTCCCGACCGGCGCTTCGGTCCCGACCGTCGCCAACATCAACTTCGGCACCGGCGCCTTGGTCGGCAACTTCTTCCAGGCGGGCCTGAGCAGCACGGGTTCGCTCACCGTCCGGCCGGGCGACGCCGCCGGCAAGACGGTGCACGTGATCATCGACATCTTCGGCTACATCCAGTAATCCGAAGCCGAGATCCTGCGCGTGACGGCCGGCCCCTCGGGCCGGCCGTGCCGCGTCATTGGTCGGTCCGCGACCGGTAGGTTGCGCCAGCCATGGCGCTGACCGACGACTGGGTGGCGATCCCCGCCGACGACGACCTCCGACGGACCTTCGCCGAACCCGGTCTCGACGAGTCGGCCTGGGAGCCGATCTCGGTGCCGGGGCACTGGCGATCGACCCCGGCGTTCGCGGACCACGACGGCCCGGTCCTCCATCGGACGCGCTTCTCGCAGGAACCGGGTCCTGGTGACCGGCGGTGGTGGGTGCGTTTCGACGGGCTCTTCTACCAGGGCGACATCTGGCTCGACGGCGCCTACCTGGGCGACACCGAGGGCTACTTCCTCCCCCACACCTTCGAGGTCACCGACCAGTTCCGCGACCGCTCGGAGCACGTGCTCGCAGTCGAGCTCGCCTGTGCCCCGCAGACCGACCGCACCAACAAGCGCAACATCACCGGCGTGTTCCAACACTGGGACGCCATCGACCCCGCGTGGAACCCGGGCGGCATCTGGCGTCCCGTGCACCTCGACCACACCGGCCCCGTGCGCATCACCCGACTCACCACCCGGTGCGTCGAGGCCAACGGCGAGCGGGCTGTCCTCGCCTTCGTCGCGGAACTCGACGCCGCCGAAGGGACCGACGCGCACGTGCGGACCACGGTCGGGTCGATCGACCACGGCCTCGATCACACCCTGGCGAAGGGCGCCAACACCGTCGAGTGGAGCGTCACCATCGACCGACCGCGACTGTGGTGGCCCCACGCATTGGGCGAGGCGGCACTCGAGAACGTCGGCGTCGAGGTCCGCCTCCGCGACGCCGCCGGTTCGACGGTCTCGGACTCCCGACGGTTCCGGACCGGGCTCCGCCAGATCGAACTGAAGAAGTGGACGATGCGGGTCAACGGGGAGCGGCTGTTCCTCAAGGGCACGAACATGGGGCCGACCCGGATGGCGCTCGCCGAGGCCACGCCCGCCGAGTGTCGCCAGGACATCGCGCTGGCCAAGGACGCCGGCCTCGACCTCGTACGCATCCATGGCCACGTGGCCCGACCCGAGACCTACGACGCCGCCGACGAAGCCGGCATGTTGGTCTGGCAGGACTTCCCGCTCCAGTGGGGCTATGCCCGGTCGATCAAGAAGGAGGCGATCCGCCAGTCCAGCGGGATGGTCTCGCTGCTCGGGCACCACCCCTCGATCGCCGTCTGGTGCGCGCACAACGAACCGATGCGCCTCGACCTCGACGCCGACGCGTTCACCGACCCCGGCAAGACCGCACAACTGGGCGTCAAGGCGGTGGCGTCGATGCAGCTGCCGACGTGGAACAAGTCGGTGCTCGACCATGCGGTCAAACGATCGATCGACCGCACCGACGGCTCGCGGCCGACGATCGCCCACTCGGGCGTGATGCCGCACCTCCCGAAGCTCCAGGGGACCGACAGCCACCTCTACTTCGGCTGGTACTTCGGCCACGAGCGTGACCTCCCTGCCTTCGCCCGCGCCGTCCCCAGCCAGGTCCGCTTCCCGACCGAGTTCGGCGCCCAGTCGATCCCCGACAACGACGACTTCGTCGACCGGGCTGCGTGGCCCGACCTGGACTGGGAGCGTCTCGCCGCCACCCACAACCTGCAGCCGGCGATCCTCGACCGTTTCGTTCCCCGCGAAGGCCACACCTACGAGTCGTGGAAGCAGGCCACGCAGGAGTACCAGGCGACGCTGATCCGCCATCACGTCGAGACGCTCCGACGTCTCAAGTACCGACCGACCGGCGGCTTCGCGCAGTTCTCCTTCGCCGACGCCCACCCGGCCATCACGTGGGCGGTGCTCGACCACCGCCGGGCCCCGAAGCTCGCCTACCACGCGTTGGCCGCCGCCTGTCGTCCGGTCATCGTCGTGGCCGACCGCCTCCCGGCCACCGTCGACCCCGGCGACGACCTGGCCCTCGACGTGCACGTCGTGTCCGACCGCCGCGCCGACCTCTCCGGGCGGATCGACGCCCAGCTCTCCTGGCCCGGTGGCAGCCATCGGTGGTCCTTCGAGGGCCATGTCCCCGCCGACTCGTGTGTCCGCGTCGGCACCGTCCAGTTCGAGGTCCCCGACGTCAGCGGCGATCTCACGCTGGCACTCACCGGCCGCGTCGGCGACCACGGCGTCACCAACGACTACGTCACCACCATCACCGAGAACTCGACGTCGTAGACGTCGGGGGCCGACGCTGAGAGCGTCGAGAACGGGACCTCGGGGGCCGAGGCGGAGCGCGTCGAGTCCGTGAGTTCGGCACCCATGCGATCGCGGGGTACGTTCACGGGCATGCAAACCATGGACAACGCGGCTGCCGGCGGGCAGGTCGCGCCAGTGCATCCGACGCGCCGCCCGGCGCCGTGGCCGATCGAGTTCTATCGATCCGCCGTGGGCAAGAAATGGGTCATGGCGCTGACCGGGATCATGTTGATGGGCTTCGTCGCCTATCACATGATCGGAAACCTGCACCTCTACGAGGGTGCCGCCGAGATGAACCACTACGGCGAGTTCCTCCGCGAGATCGCCGTCCCGATCCTCCCCCGCACGGTGTTCCTGTGGATCGCACGTATCGGCCTGATCGTGGCCTTCGTCCTCCACATCCACTCGGCGTACAGCCTCACCCGGATGAACCGACGGGCCCAGGCCGGTGGCTACACGACGAGCCGTGACTACCTCGCAGCCAACGCGGCCAGCCGGTCGATGCGCTGGACCGGCGTCATCATCCTCCTCTACCTGGCCTTCCACCTCTCCGACCTGACGTGGGGCTTCGTGAACCCGGACTTCGTCCGCGGCGACGTCTACCGCAACATGCAGGCGAGCCTCTCCAACGCACCCGTGGCGGCGATCTACATCATCGCCAACGTGGCGTTGGGCATCCACCTGTGGCACGGCGCCTGGAGCATGTTCCAGAGCCTCGGCCTCAACAACCCCAAGTACAACGACTGGCGTCGCAACTTCGCGATGGGCTTCGCCGTGCTCGTGACCCTCGGCAACCTGAGCTTCCCGCTCACGGTCGTGTCCGGGGTCGCCGAGGACGATGCGTGTTTCGAACAGGGCGACCGTGTCGTCACCTGCGAGGCGGTGTTCGCCGATGCGCTCCGCGACGGCAACCTGTCCGTCGAGGAATACGACGCCATGAGCGACGCCGACAAGAACGAACAGCGAGAGCTGTACCACGCCGTCGAAGGTCTCGTCGGTGCACTCGAGGAGGACCACGGATGATCGGCAACCTCGACAATGCGGTGCCCGCAGGGGACATCGGCGACAAGTGGACCCAGCACAAGTTCGACATGAAGCTGGTTGCGCCCAACAACCGCCGCAAGTTCGACGTCATCGTCGTCGGCTCCGGCCTCGCCGGCGCGTCGGCTGCCGCCACCCTCGGCGAGCAGGGGTACAACGTCAAGGTCATCACGTACCACGACTCCCCCCGCCGAGCGCACAGCATCGCGGCGCAGGGCGGCATCAACGCCGCCAAGAACTACAAGAACGACGGTGACTCGGTCTACCGCCTCTTCTACGACACGGTGAAGGGCGGCGACTACCGCTCACGCGAGGCCAACGTGCACCGTCTGGCCGAGGTGTCCGTCGACATCATCGACCAGTGCGTCGCCCAGGGCGTGCCCTTCGCACGCGAGTACGGCGGCATGCTCGACAACCGTTCCTTCGGTGGCGCGCAGGTGTCCCGCACGTTCTACGCCCGGGGCCAGACCGGCCAGCAGCTCCTCCTCGGCGCCTACCAGGCGATGATGAAGGAGGTCGCCGCCGGCACCGTCGAGTTGGTCACCAAGACCGAGATGCTCGACCTGGTCGTCAAGGACGGCGTCGCCTGCGGCGTCGTCACCCGCGACCTGCGCACCGGTGCGGTCGAGCGCCACTCGGCCCACGCCGTGCTCCTCACCACCGGCGGCTACGGCAACGTCTTCTACCTGTCGACGAACGCCATGCACTCCAACGCCACTGCGGCGTGGCGTGCCCACCGGCGTGGCGCCCTCTTCGCCAACCCGTGCTTCACCCAGATCCACCCGACCTGCATCCCGCCGGCCGAGGACTTCCAGTCGAAGCTCACCCTGATGTCGGAGTCGTTGCGCAACGACGGCCGGGTGTGGGTCCCCAAGGACCCGGACGAGACCCGCCCGGCAGCCCAGATCCCCGAAGAGGACCGCGACTACTACCTCGAGCGGAAGTACCCGAGCTTCGGCAACCTGGTGCCACGCGACGTGGCATCACGCAACGCCAAGACCGTGGTCGACGAGGGCAAGGGCGTCGGCCCGCTGAAGAACGGCGTGTACCTGGACTTCAGCCAGGCGATCGAGCGGCTGGGCAAGGACGCCATCGCCGAGCGCTACGGGAACCTGTTCGACATGTACGAGCGGATCACCGACGAGAACCCGTACGAGACGCCGATGCGGATCTACCCCGCCGTGCACTACACGATGGGCGGGCTGTGGGTGGACTACCACCTCCAGTCGAACGTGCCCGGCCTGTTCGTGCTCGGCGAGGCCAACTTCTCCGACCACGGCGCCAACCGCCTCGGCGCCTCGGCGCTCATGCAGGGCCTGGCCGACGGCTACTTCGTCATCAGCTACACGATGGCGAACTACCTCGCCGGCATCCTCGGCCAGCCTGCGGTGTCGACCGAGGACGCGGCGTTCACGACGACCGAGGCCGAGGTGAAGAACCGGATCAACCAGTTCCTCACCATCGGCGGCACCCGCTCCCCCGACCACTTCCACAAGGAACTGGGCAAGATCATGTGGGAGCACTGCGGCATGGCTCGCAACGAGGCCGGCCTCACCAAGGCCCTGTCGGAGATCCCCGCGCTGCGCGAGGAGTTCTACAAGGACCTCCGTGTGCTCGGCTCGGGAGACAGCATCAACCAGAGCCTCGAGAAGGCCGGCCGCATCGCCGACTTCCTCGAACTCGGCGAGCTCATGTGCCGCGACGCGCTGGAACGCAACGAGTCCTGCGGCGGCCATTTCCGTGAGGAGAGCCAGACCGAGGAAGGCGAGGCACTCCGTCGCGACGACGAGTTCAGCCACGCCGCCGCGTGGGAGTGGACGGGCGACCCGTCCAACCCGCAGCTGCACAAGGAAGAGCTGGAGTTCGACAACGTGGCGCTGACGCAGCGCAGCTACAAGTAGAGGCCGAGAAGGAAGCACGACGATGAAGCTGAAGCTCAACATCTGGCGCCAGGCCGACCGTGACGCCCAGGGCGCCATGCAGACCTACGAGCTCGACGACGTCTCCCCGGAGATGTCGTTCCTCGAGATGCTCGACGTCCTCAACGAACGGTTGATCGCCGACGGGTCCGAACCGGTCGAGTTCGAACACGACTGCCGCGAGGGCATCTGCGGTTCCTGCGGAGTGATGATCAACGGCCAGGCACATGGCCCGCAGAAGGGGACGGCGACCTGCCAGCTCCACATGCGCAAGTTCTCCGACGGCGACACGATCAACATCGAGCCGTGGCGTGCCGCGGCCTTCCCGGTGCTGAAGGACCTCGTCGTCGACCGCTCGCCGTTCGACCGCATCGTCGAGAGCGGTGGCTACATCACCGCGCCGACCGGCGCCGGCCCCGACGCCAACTTGATCCCGGTCCCGAAGGACGCCGCCGACGCGGCGTTCGACGCTGCGGCCTGCATCGGCTGTGG
>JBFIHN010000084.1:0-10682 GCA_041601775.1 Acidimicrobiales bacterium | reverse complement strand
GCGCCGCTGACGATCGCGGGGAGCCGGCGGTCGCGGCTGCGCAGGTACACGGCGCCGAGCGCGAACAGGTTCGCGGTGAGCCACGCCACGCCGCTCATCGCCTTCGCGTAGTTCCAGGTCCCGAGGAGGCTGAACACGAGCACGCTCGACAGCACGAACAACGCCATCCGTTGCCGGTGACTCACGTCGCTACGAGCGATGACGAGGCCGAGGATCGCCACCTGACCGACGCCGACGAGGACGTCGATCAACCCGAGGGCGACATTCGAGCCGTGGAAGAGCTCGACGTTGCCCCAGAGGAGAAGCTGCGGCACGACCAACGGGTGCTCGTTGTTGAAGTGGAAGAGGCCACCGACGTCGAGGCCACCGC
Source organism: Acidimicrobiales bacterium (assembly GCA_041601775.1). Taxonomy (GTDB): domain Bacteria; phylum Actinomycetota; class Acidimicrobiia; order Acidimicrobiales; family Salinilacustritrichaceae; genus Salinilacustrithrix. The sequence continues at coordinate 10,312 of JBFIHN010000084.1, read as the reverse complement.
CGGACGTCACGAACCGATCGAAGAGCTGCCAGTAGTCGGCATGTTGCAGGGGCGACGCGTCGAGGACGATGCCCAACATCCGCAGGACCGGGTAGGCGGCGAGCAACACCGCGATGGCGTATCCGGCGGCGTGGGCGTTCGAACGGCGCGCCCCGCTCGGGCGTCGCTTCACCGAGAACGGTCCGGTCGCCGCCGGCTCTCGTAGATCATGAGCTCGGCCAGGAGCCCGAACATGACGAGCTGCACCGACACGACCACGAGGAGGACGCCGGCGAGGAGCGCTGGTCTCGTGCCGATGGCGCCTCCGGTCGCCCGGATGATGCCCATCCAGGTCAGGAGGCCGAACCCCACCACCCCGCACAGCAGCCCCGCGGCGCCGATCAGGTGGAACGGCCGGGCGTTGTAGGTGGTGAGGAACTTGACCGTGATCAGGTCGAAGAAGCCGCGCCAGAAGCGAGAGCGCCCGAACTTGCTCTTCCCGGCGAGACGATCGCGGTGGTTCACGTCCACCTCGGCCGTGCGGTACCCGGCGAACGCCGCCAGCGGCGGGATGTAGCGGTGCATCTCGCCGTACAGGTCGAGATGGTCGGCGACCTCGCCTCGCATCAGCTTGAAGCCGCTGTTGAAGTCGCGACCCTCGACACCGCTGATCTTCGCGGTCGTCCAGTTGTACAACCGTGAGGTGACGCGCTTGACGAAGCGGTCGTGGCGGATCGAGCGACGACCGGTGACCAGGTCGTAGCCCTCGTCGAGCTTCGTCAGGAGCCGGTCGAGTTCGCCGGGGTCGTCCTGGCCGTCGGCGTCGAGGAGCGCGATCAGTTCGGCGTCGACGGCTTCGAACGCGCTGCGGAGCGCCTCGGACTTGCCGTAGTTGCGGCGGAGTCGGATGCTGCGGAGCTGCGGGAACTGCGCACCCAGTTCGTCCAGGACGGACGGTGTGTCGTCGGTGCTCCCGTCGTCGACGACCAGGATCTCCCACCGGTCGAATCGGGAGTCGAGCGCCGCCGCCAGTTCGGTCACGACGCCACCGATGCACTCGCCCTCGTTGTAGGCGGGCAGGATCGCGCAGACCTGGGGGCACTGGCTCATCGCGTCAACCTATTGCGGGGCCGCTCGCGCCGTGTGCCTGGCACCCGGCACGCGACACCCGACAACTCAGCGGACCGATGCACCCGTTCCGGCGCGGACGAAACGAACGACGCGCTCGACGTCGTCGTCGCTCGGCGGTCGGTCGGAGCGCAGGTGGCGCGCCAGTTCGCCGAACACGAGCGCGTAGACCGTCTCGGCCCACACGCTCCGAGGCCCGAGGACCCGGGCGAGGTGCGCGATGAGCTGTTGCTCGGATGCCGCCTGCTCGTCGGGGAACTGGGCGTGCAGCCGTTCGACGTCGACGACGAACGGTCGGGTGCGCCGGGCGGCCTCGACGTCGCGGGCCTGGGCCAGCACACCCCGCACCCACTCGGCGACCCGCTCGGCCCCGGGGTCGGGCCCGGTGTCGGGGACACGCGCCACCCGACGGTCGAGGTACTCGACGAGACGGCGGCGACCGTCGTCGAGCATGACCAGCAGCAGCTCGTCCTTGCCACGGAAGTGACGGTAGAAGGCCGGGTTGGACAGGCCCGCCTCGGCCAGGATGGCGCGCACGGGTGGATCCAGATGTCCGGACTCGGCGATGACGCGGTACGCCGCGTCGACCAGTTGGCGGACCTCGGTGGCGTAGGCCTCGTGGCGGTCGGCCAGCGTGCGGTCGACGAGACGGTCGGCGAGCGACGTCATCGGGGCTCCGCTGGCTCCTGCCACGCCCGATTGCCGTAGCGGTCGATGCTGGTGATCTCGCCGACGGGCCGGCGGGTGGTGGGGCCGTATCGTCCACGCGGCCAGCCCAGCGGCACGATGCACACCGGCGTCACCCGCCACGGGATGCCGAGGACGCGCCGGGCCGAGAAGTTGATCGTGAGCGGCATCGTGGTGAGGTTGGCGCCGAGGCCGGCGGCCCGGGCCGCCAGCAGCAGGTTCTGGACTGACGGGAAGATCGAGCCGTAGGAGCTGGCAGCGATCACCGGCGACCATGCGTGACGGGTTGCCGTCATGCAGCACACGATCAGGACCGGGATGTCCTCGAAGGTGTCGGCCTGGTGCGCCGTGGCGCGATGGGTCCGCACGAACCGCTCGTTCTTGCGGTTGAGCCAGGCCACCGGCTTGTCGACCAGGCGCCACACCCGCCGGTTGAGGCGGGCCAGTTCGGCGATCACCTCGCGGTCCCGGACGACGATGAACTCCCAGGCCTGGTGGTTCTGCGCGGTCGGGGCCTTGGTTGCGTACTCGATCAACTCCTGGAGGAGTTCGTCGCTCACCGGCTCGTCGGTCAGCCGGCGGATCGCCCGCTGGGTCCGCATCGCCTCGCCCAGCGGCATGTCGAAGTCGTAGGAGCGTTCCTGGTCTGCGGTGTCCGTGCTCATGGTCGCTCCTCGTTCGCGGTCGTCTCGATGGCAAGACGCTGCGCCGCGGCGCGATCGACCTTGCCGGCTGCGGCGGTCCGGGGAACCGACGCGACGGTGACCAGGCGTCGTGGTTGCTGGTGCTTGGCGAGGGGCACGGCGCCGTCGGGACCGACGTGAGCCCGCAGGTCGTCGAGCGTGACGCCGGCCGCGGTGACGACGACCGCACACACGACCTCGCCCCACCGTTCGTCGGGAAGGCCGACGACCGCGACATCGTCGACGGCCGGATGGCTCGCCAACGCCTGCTCGACGAGCTCGGGCTCGACGGCTTCGCCACCCGTGCGGATGACCGTTCCTGTCCGCCCGACGATCGACAGGTAGCCGTCGTCGTCGACCTCGGCTCGATCGCCAGTGTGGTACCAGCCGTCGCGGAGTGCTGCTGCGGTGGCGTGTCGATCGCCCTGGTACTGGTCGAACAGGAGCGGGCTCCGTACGAGGAGCTCACCGTCGTCCGCGATCATGACCTCGGTCAGCACGCTCGGCTTCCCGCAGCTGCCGGGACGGGTGAGCAGGTCGTCGTGGTGCAGTGCCGCCACGTTGCCTGCTTCGCTGCTGCCGTAGAACACCCGTACCTGCGCGTTGGGTGCCAACGAGACGATCGTGTCGAGGAGCTCCACGGACGTGGGCGACGTGCCCGTGTCGGCGAACCGCAGATCGGGCAGCGTCGCCAGCGCAGGGGGTTGTGCACGCAGGTGCTCGGCGAGGCGCATCCAGAGCGCCGGGATGGCATTGAAGCGTTCGATGCGGTGTTCGCGGAGGGCCGACACGAGGGTCTCGGCATCGGTCCCGTCCACGAAGACGATGGCCGCCCGGGCGTGCCACTGCTGCAGCCCGATCGTCCACCCCGCCATGTGGAACAGGGGCCACGGGCAGAGCGCCGCGCCGCGGGGCTCCAACTGCGCCCCGGGGTGGGATCGCAGGACGCTCGTCTGGTGCGACACGACGGCGGCCTTGGGGACGCCGGTCGTGCCGCTGGTGAAGAAGGCGATGTGGGCGCGGGCGCCGTCGATGACCGGGAGGTCGACGGTCGTCGCCGGAGCGTCCGTGGAGAACCAGTGCATGGGCGCATCGAGCGCGGCCGCGACCTCGACGTGCTCGGGCGACGCGAGGACGACGCTCGGACGCACCCGGTCGGCGACCGCGGCCATGGTGGTGGCGTCGAGCGACGGGTTGAGGGGCGCGAACACCACGCCGGCGCGAGCGCAACCGACGTAGTGGGCCAGCAACGCGAACGACGTCTCGGCCAGCACGAGCGCGACCTGGCCCGGTCGGAGTCCGGCCGCGACCATGCGTCGAGCGATGTGATCGCCGGCCGTGTCCAACTCGGCGAAGCTGTGCCGCTGGCCGTCGACGACTGCGGCGGTCGCGTCCGGAACCGCTCGCGCCGCGTTGGCGATCACCGCGCCGACGGTCAGTCCGGGTGGGCCCGGCGGCGTCTTCAACTCGATGACGACCTCGCGGAAGGTCTCCTTGCCGGGGTTGATGGCGGTCTCGACACCCCCGGCCTCGGCATAGATGACCGCGCCGGCCTCGACGTTGCCTTCGAGGTAGTCGGCTCCGGCGAACGTGCCCTCGGACTCCGGTTCGAAGCGCGCCGCGACCCAGTCGCCTTCGATCTGCACCATCACGTAGTCGAGGTCGTGGCGGTGGAGTGCGGACGTCGCGCCGGGCTCCAGTCGCAGTTCCCAGGCCCGGATCCGCTCGTTCTCGAAGAGTCGCCTCGTGCCCACATCGCCGAGGTCACGATCGTCAGATGCGGTCACGGGATGCTCCAACCGGGAGAAAGATGGGGAAGAACAGTGTTCTTGACTACGAGGACAACGTAGCATCGGCGCATGGAGCGAGAGATCCTCTTCACGGGAATCGGTGGCCAGGGCATCCAGTTGGCCGCGCGCACCCTCGCGCAGGCCGCCATGACCGAGGGCCGGCGGGTCCAGCTCTTCGCCAGCTACGGCGGGATGATGCGCGGCGGCAACAGCGACTCGTTCCTCGCGATCAGCGACGGCCCGATCGGGCTCCCGCCGGTCCTGGGTTCGGCATGGGCGGCCGTCGTCATGCACCACGAACATGCCGGGGACGTGTGGCCGAAGCTGACGCCGGGAGCACTCGCCGTCGTGAACTCGTCGGTCGTGGACGAGGCGAGCCGTCCCGACGACCCGGCCGTCGACGTGGTGGAGATCCCCGCACTCGACATCGCCGCCGGGTTGGACGCGCCGATCGCGGCGTGTTTCGTGCTCGTCGGCGCGCTCGTCGCACGCACCGAGATCGTCGGACGCGACGCACTCCTCGACAGTGCCGCCAGCGTCCTGCCCAGCTATCGGTCCGACGCGGCCGCCGCCAACCGGGACGCGCTGGCTGCCGGCCTCGAACTCGGGACCACCACCCACCCCGCCTGGGAGATGGCGACACCATGACCACGCAGAAGATCCGAGGCACCGTCGTCATCGACGTCGAGGCCTGCAAGGGATGCGACCTGTGCATCGAGGCGTGCAAGCCCGACGTGCTGGCCATGACCACCGACCGCACCAACACCCGCGGCTACCGCTTCCCCGAGCTCCTCGTCGGGTGCACCGGGTGTCGGGCCTGCGCCGACGTGTGCCCCGACTTCTGCTTCCAGGTGTACCGGTTCCCCGAGGCCAAGACCTGGTCGCCCGAGGGAGGTCTGCAGTGAGTTCCCGTCTGGTCGAGGGGTCCGAGGCCGTCGCCGACGCGCTCGTGCACGCCGGCTGCCGCTTCTTCGCCGGCTACCCGATGACGCCGTTCACCGAGGTGCTCGAGCACATGGCGAAGCTGTTGCCCGACGTCGGCGGGGTGTGCGTCAACGCCGAGAGCGAACTCGAGGCGGTCGGCATGGCCTGGGGCGCGGCGGCGGCCGGAGCCCGCGCCGCCACCGGTTCCACCGGCCAAGGTCTGTCGTTGATGCAGGAGTCGATCTCCGAGGCGACCATGGCCGGCATCGGTTTCGTGGTGCTCAACATGGCGCGTGGGCAGGGCGACTACTTCCAGTCGACCCGCGGTGGCGGCCACGGCGACTACCGGACGCCGGTGCTCGCGCCGTCCGGGCCGAGCGAGGTGGCCGAGTTGGTCGAGGAGGCCTTCGAACTGGCCGATCGCTGGCGGAACCCGGTCGTGGTCGTCGGTGACTACTACCTGGCCCACACCTGGGTCGACGTCGACTCCCCCGCCGCGGTCGCCCCGCCGAGGCCCGCGCCCGACTGGGCGCTCGACGGCAGCTCCGGGGGGACCGGCGCAGCGAAGCTCGTCTCGCCGTTGGGAACGACCAAACAGCGCGACGGTGTCGGCTACGACCTCGCCGCCCACTACGACCACTGCGCCCGTCGGCGTGAAGCGATGACCGCGGGGATCACGCCGCGGTGTGCGCTCGTCGAGACCGACGACGCCGATGTGGTCATCGTCGCCTACGGCACGATGGCGCGGTACGCCGAGGCGGCCGTGTCGACGTTGCGCCTCGAAGGCCACCGGGTCGGACTCGCCCGGCCCATCACGTTGTGGCCCTTCCCCGAGGCGCAGGTGAAGACGGCCGTCGACGGCGCCCGGCTGGTCGTCGTCTACGAGAACAACGCCGGTCAGATGATCGACGACGTCCGCCTCTCGGTGCTGGGCTCGGCGCCCGTGGTCGGCCTCAACGGCTTCTCCACCGACTCGTCGGCGTTCGGGATCGCCCCCGACGTCACGGTCGAGAACCTCATCGCCTCGATCCGACAACTGGTCGCCGAACGCGTCGAGGAGGCGTCATGACCACACGCAGACCCGACGGCCTCCAGGTCATCCCGAGCGACGTCGCTCCGAGCGACGCGACGTTGGTGGCCGACCACACCCCTGACCTCGTCGACGTGGGCGAGCACCACCTGTGCCCCGGGTGTGGCGAACCGATCGCGGTGCGCGCCGTCATGGACGCGATCTCGTTCCTCGGCCTGGCCGAGCGGTGCATGGCCGTCTTCGGCATCGGGTGCAGCACCGCGTTCTCGAACAACCTCGACGTCGAGGTCCTCCAGGCCCTGCACGGACGAGCACCGTCGGTCGCGACCGGGGTGATCCGCATGCGCCCGGAGCTGGCCGTGTTCACGATCCAGGGTGACGGCGACATGGCGAACGAGGGCCTCCAAGAGGTGCTCCACGCCGCAGCCCGGGGCGAGAACATCGTCTGCATCATGTTGAACAACGGCGTGTTCGGCGAGACCGGCGGCCATCTCACGGTGACGACCACGATCGGGCAGCGGACGAAGAACACCATCGAGGGCCGGGACGCGGCCAAACACGGCCATCCGATGCGGATCGCCGAGCAGTTGGCCCAGATCGACGGGACGGGCTACGTCGCCCGTGGCGCGGTGAACGACGCCGGCAACGTCGCCCGGACCAAGCGGATGATCGTCGACGCGTTCACCGCCCAGCAACAGGGGCTCGGTCTGTCGTTCGTCGAGATCCTCACGATGTGCCCCACCGGGTGGTTCGTCCCGACCCACGAGGCACCGGCCTACCTGGCCGAGACCATCGCCGGCACCCACGCCGTGGGCGTCCTGCGGTCCGGACTCGACTGACTCCCACATCCGGCACCGGGCGTTCGGTGCCCGTCGGATGCCGGGTCACACGCCGGAGTCGGCGTGGAGGGCGCGGTGCGGCCGGGGCCGCGATGCGTGCTCGCGGGCGTGGGCGATGGCGACGTCGAGATCGGCGAAGACGTGGTTCTGGTGGGCGAGGCGGTCGATGGCGCCGACCTCGGTGAGCAGACGCAGGTGCTCTGGCCGAGGCCCCTTGAGCAGCACGGTGGTTCCGCCGGACTCCAGGTGGTCGATGAGGTCGCCGATCGCCTGGGCGCCGGTGGCGTCGAGCACCTGGAGTTCCGGGAGGCGGAGGATCACGACGCGGACGTCGGCATCGCTGGTGATCTGGGTGAGGAACTGCTGGACGGCACCGAAGAACAGGGCGCCGTCGAGCCGGTAGGAGACGATGTGGTCGTGGCGGAGTGCGTCGGCGGTGCCCGGGTCGAGGAGCGGCAGCGGCTCGGCCACGGGCACCGAGGTCCGCGCGAACTGGCGGAGGGCGAGGACTGCGGCCGTCGCCATGCCGATCTCGACCGCGAGGATCAGGTCGAAGCCGATCGTGACCACGGCGGTGACCGCGAGCACCCCCAGGTCGGATCGGGTGGTGCGGCTGATGGTCCGGAGCGCGTGGACGTCGACCATGTGTGCTGCCGTCACCATGAGCACGCCGGCGAGCGCAGCGAGCGGGATGCGCTGCACCAGTCCGCTCCCCAGGTAGACGATGGCGAGCAGCAGGAGCGCGTGCACGATCGCCGCGGCGCGGGTACGGGCGCCCGCTCGGGTGTTGACCGCGGTGCGCGCGATGGCCCCGGTTGCGGGCATGCCCCCGAAGAGCGGCGAGACCATGTTCGCCAGTCCCTGGCCGATGAGCTCCCGGTTGGGATCGTGGCGCCCCGCGCCGGCCATCCCGTCGGCGACCTTGGCCGAGAGCAGGCTCTCGAGTGCCGCGAGGACCGCGACTGCGAGGATGGCTCCGGACAGGTCGGACACGACACCGAAGGAGACCGCGGGGACCGCGGGGCTCGGGAGCGAGTCGGGCAGTCGGCCGATGGTCGCCACCGGGGCGTCCGCCGCGACGGTGACCAGCGTCGCAGTCGCGACCGCGATCAGTGACGACGGTGCGCCCCTGTGGATCCGCGGCACCAGCACCATGGCCACGATGACGGCGACCGTGACGCCGAGAGCCCACGCGGTCTCGGGCCTGCTCGTCGCGTCCAACAGCGACCGTACGGTCACGACGACGGTGTTCTCGCCCTCGGGCTTGGGTACGGCGATCGCCGCCGGGACCTGCTGGAGGAAGATGATGACGGCGATGCCGACCGTGAATCCCTCGATGACCGGCCACGGCACGTAGGCGAGGAACCGGCCGAACCCGGCGACACCGGCGGCGACGATCACCACGCCGGCGAAGAGCGCGACGACCAACACGGACTCGGGGCCGTGCCGGGCCACGACCGGGACCAGGACCACGGCCATCGCACCGGTCGGGCCCGAGACCTGCACGTTCGAACCGCCGAACACCGCGGCGACGAGACCGGCGACGATGGCGGTGACCAGCCCGGCAGCGGCGCCGAGTCCCGACGTGATCCCGAACGCCAGCGCCAGCGGCAGGGCCACCACGCCGACGGTGATCCCCGCCACCACGTCCGAGCGCCACCACGTGCGCAGCCCGCGGTAGTCGTCGCGTGATGGCAGCAGGGACCGCGCCGTCATGGGTCAGCCGGCCAATCGCTTGTCGAGGTCGTTGAGCTCATGGGCCAACGCGATCGGGAGTTGGTGACCGAGGTTCGCGTAGTGCGCCTCGATCTGGGCCAGCTCGAGTCGCCACGAGTCGGCGTCGACGCGGAGCAGCTCGGCCACCGCTTCCTCGGACAACTCGAGTCCGTCGAGGTCGAGGCTGTCGGGCGCGGGCACGCGTCCGATCGGCGTCTCGACGTAGTTGTCGGCGCCTGCGGCACGCTCGAGGATCCACGCGAGGACCCGGCTGTTCTCCCCGAAGCCCGGCCACAGGAACGAACCGTCCTCACTGCGCCGGAACCAGTTGACCCAGAAGAGCTTGGGGAGTTGCGCTCCCTCGCGGTCGCCGATGTCGAGCCAGTGCGCGAAGTAGTCGCCCATGTTGTAGCCGCAGAACGGCAGCATGGCGAAGGGGTCGAAGCGGAGCTGGCCGACCGCTCCGGCCTGGGCGGCGGTGGTCTCCGAACCCATGATCGAACCGAGGAACACCCCGTGTTGCCAGTCTCGGCTCTCGGTCACCAGGGGCACGTTGGTGGCCCGACGTCCGCCGAAGAGAATGGCCGAGATCGGGACCCCACGCGGGTCTTCCCACTCGGGGGCGATCGACGGGCACTGGGCCGCGGGTGCGGTGAAACGCGCGTTCGGGTGGGCCGCCGGGCGGCCGGCGTCCGGCGTCCAGTCGGCTCCCTGCCAGTCGACGAGGTGCGCCGGCGCTTCGCCCAACCCCTCCCACCAGACGTCGCCGTCGTCGGTCGCGGCCACGTTGGTGAAGATCGAGTTGGCCCGGAGCGTGGCCACCGCGTTCGGGTTGGTGTCGTCGCTGGTACCGGGTGCGACACCGAAGAAGCCGGCCTCGGGGTTGATGGCGTAGAGCCTGCCGTCGTCGCCGAACTTCATCCAGGCGATGTCGTCGCCGATGGTCTCGACCTTCCAGCCCGGGAGGGTCGGCACCATCATGGCCATGTTCGTCTTGCCGCACGCCGACGGGAACGCTGCGGCCACGTAGCGCTTCTCGCCCTGCGGGTCGGTGATGCCGAGGATGAGCATGTGCTCGGCCAGCCAGCCGTCGCGGCGGGCCATGGTCGACGCGATGCGCAGCGCGAAGCACTTCTTGCCCAACAGGGCGTTCCCGCCGTAGCCGGAGCCGTAGCTCCAGATCTCCTTCGTCTCGGGGAAGTGGCAGATGTACTTGTTCTCGGCGTCGCACGGCCAGGGGACGTCGGCCCGTGTGGTCCCGTCGTCGAGCACGAGCGGATAGCCGACCGAGTGCAGGCAGGGGACGAATTCGCCGTCGGCGCCGAGTTCGTCGAGGACCGCTGCTCCCATACGGGTCATGATCCGCATGTTCACGACGACGTACGGCGAGTCGGTCAACTGCACCCCGATGTGCGCGCTGGGCGACCCGATCGGCCCCATCGAGAACGGGACGACGTACATCGTCCGACCCCGCATCGCCCCGCGGTACCGACCCAGGACCTCTTCCTTCATCTCTGCCGGCGCCCGCCAGTTGTT
>JBFIHN010000083.1:0-10824 GCA_041601775.1 Acidimicrobiales bacterium | reverse complement strand
GTCGAGTGCGGTCTCGTTCACGAGCATCTGCGGGGAGTTGCCGCCCATGGCCGTGATCGCACTGTCGACGTCGTGGCCGACACCGAGCCGCTCGGCGACGAGGGTTCCCGGGTCGAGGTAGCGCCACGACAACAGACCCACGGTCCGGATCGAGTCGATGGCGGTGACGTCGATGTCCCCGGCGTCGTGCGCGGCCTGTTGCGCGGCCACGACCATGAGGTCGACGGGTTCGAGGACAGGCTCACCGCGGTCGACCCGCTGGCTCTGCTGGCCGACGCCGATGATGACGGGAGTGCGTGGATCGAGCGACATGGTTCCTCCTGTGAACGCTGGCGCATGCGACGCATGCGGCCGAACCCGAGGGTTCGCCTTGACCGAGCGGTCAAGTTCTGGTGGGAGGCTAGGAGTGGAGAGGTGGCTCACTACAATTCGTCGCCATCGACGCGCCAGCACCTGCCCCCACCTTCCATCTCCTGGTGCTCTGTACCGGCAACATCTGCCGTTCGCCGATGGCCGAGGGGTTGTTCCGTCGGGACCTGGCCTGGGCCGGTGTCGACGCGGTCGTCGAGTCGGCTGGACTGGTCACCCAGGGCCAGGAGGCATCGCTCCATGGTGTCGAGGCCATGGCCCGGCGCGACGTGGACATCTCCGCGCACCGGAGCCGCCGCCTGTCGGACTACCTGATCGACCAGGCCGACCTGATCGTGGGCATGGAACGCCAGCACGTACGCGAGGTCGCAGTGCTCGACGCTGCCGCCTTCGCTCGGTCCTTCACCCTGCCCGAGCTCGCCCGGGCGGCGCGCGCGACCAGCCCCCGTCAGACCGCCGAGTCGTTGGACGTCTACCTGGCGCGTGTCGGGGGCTCGCGCCGTCCGAGTGACCTCTTCGGGCACGATCCCGACGACGAGGTCGCCGACCCCATCGGTCGCTCGGCCAAGCACTACGAACGCACCGCAGCCGAGATCGAGGGTCTCGTGCACACGGTCGTCGGCCAGCTCTTTCCCCGACTCCGACAGGACTGAACATGCGCATCGCCATCGGCTCCGACCACGCCGGCTACGACCTCAAGTGCCACCTGATCGAGACCATCGGTCGGTTGGGCCACGAAGCCGTCGACATGGGCACCGACTCGACCGAGTCCGTCGACTATCCCCCGATCTGCGCAGCAGTCGCCCGTGCCGTGGTCAACGGCGAGGTCGACCGGGGCATCGTGATGGGTGGGTCCGGCCAGGGCGAACAGATCGCCGCCAACAAGGTGCGAGGTGCACGCGCCGCGCTGTGCAACGACCTGTACACGACCCGCATGAGCCGCGAGCACAACGACGCCAACGTGCTGGCCATCGGTGGTCGCATCGTCGGCGTCGGCCTGGCCGACGAGATCCTCGAACTGTGGCTCACCACCGCGTTCGAGGGCGGCCGCCACCAGCGCCGCGTCGACGGCATCGCCGCGATCGAAGAAGAAGAAGCCTGACCCGGCGAAGCGGTCTGGCATCCTTGAACACGAAACTGCACCACAGAGGAGCACTGCCATGGGTTGGCCGGAGATTGCTGACGACGAGGTCTTCTCGCTGATCGACCGCGAGGTCGAACGGCAGAACACCACGATCCAGCTCATCGCATCCGAGAACTTCACGTCGCCTGCGGTGATGCGGGCCACGGGCTCGGTGCTCACCAACAAGTACTCCGAGGGCTACCCCGGCAAGCGGTACTACGGCGGCAACGAGGTCATCGACGAGGTCGAGACCGTCGCGATCGAGCGCGCCAAGTCGCTCTTCGGGGCCGCCCATGCCAACGTCCAGCCCCACGCCGGCGCCAACGCCAACATGGGCGTCTACCTCGCGCTGCTCCAACCCGGCGACACCGTGCTCGGGCTGCGGCTCGACCAGGGTGGACATCTGACCCACGGCAGCCCGGTGAACGCCTCGGGCAAGCTCTACGACTTCGTCAGCTACGGCGTGACCCCGTCGGACGAACGCATCGACTTCGACCAGGTGCGTGCGGCCGCCCTCGAGCACCGCCCGAAGATCATCGTCGCCGGCGCCACGGCCTATCCGCGGATCATCGACCCGCAGCCCTTCCGCGACATCGCGGACGAGGTCGGCGCGTACTTCATGTTCGACGCGGCCCACATCGCCGGGCTCATCGCGGGCGGGGCCCATCCATCACCGGTCCCGGTGGCCGACATCGTCACGTTCACCACCCACAAGACCCTGCGCGGCCCCCGGGGCGGCGCGATCCTGTGCACCGAGGAGCTCGCCCCGGTCATCGACAAGGCGATGTTCCCCGGTCTGCAGGGTGGCCCGCTCGACCACGTGATGGCGGCCAAGGCCATCGCGTTCGCCGAGGCCGCGACCCCGGCGTTCGCCGACTACGCCGCCCAGGTCGTCCGCAACTGCGCGGCGTTGGCCGAGGGCCTCGCCGGCCGGGGCCTGCGTCTGGTGTCCGGTGGCACCGACAACCACCTGCTGCTCGTCGACCTCCGTTCCTACGACGAAGATCTCTCCGGCAAGTTGGCCCGGTTGGCCCTCGACGCCGCGGGGATCTCGCTCAACGAGAACACGGTGCCGGACGACCCCCGCCCGCCCTACATCACCTCCGGCCTGCGGATCGGCACGCCCGCAGTCACCACCCAGGGCATGGCCGAACCGGAGATGGACGTCATCGCCGACCTCATCGTGCGCACACTCGACCAGCGCGACGACGCGGGCGCGCTGCGGGCCATCCGCGACGAGGTCCGGACCCTGTGCAGCAAGTTCGAGCCGTACCCGGTCTAGGGATCCTCGGCCCCTGATGGAGGCATTCGCCGTCTTCGCGGTCGCGGCGCTCGTGACCGCGATGCTGATGCCTCTGGCCGCACGACTGTCGCGGCGGGTGGGTGCGATCGCGATGCCGTCGGACCGGAAGGTCCACGCAGAGCCCACACCCGAACTCGGTGGGCTGGCGATGCTCCTCGGCGTGATCGCCGCGTTCGGCGCGGCATGGCGTCTGGATCGTTTCGACGCCATCTTCGACGCCCCGACCGTCCCGATCGGGGTGCTCGTGGCCGCCACGATCGTCTACGCCGTCGGCGGGATCGACGACGCCAGGGAGATCTCTGCGCCCGCCAAGACCGCGGGGACCGTGCTGGCCGGGAGCCTCATCAACTTCGCCGGCGTGAGCATCCTGCTCTTCCGGCTGCCCGCGGTCGGCCTGATCTCGCTCTCGCCCGACTGGGCGGCGTTGATCACCGTCATCTGGGTGGTGGGCATGTGCCAGGCCATCAACCTGATCGACGGCCTCGACGGCCTCGCCGCCGGCATCGTCGGGATCGCCGCGTTCGCGCTCTTCCTCTTCGCCAACGAACTCGCCGATCCGGCGATGGCCCAGCTCCCGGCCGACAACGTGGCGCCGCTCATCGCCCTGGCCACGGCGGGGGCGTGCGTCGGCTTCCTCCCGTTCAACGTCCACCCGGCGTCGGTGTTCATGGGCGACGGCGGCGCCCTGCTGCTGGGCCTGTTGATGGCCGCCGCCTCGATCGCCGTCGCGGGCAACTCGACCGCCGACTCGTCGAGCCGGACGTTCTTCTTCTTCGCTCCGCTGTTCATCCCGCTGGTGATCCTCGGTGTCCCCATCTTCGACACCGCGTTCGCCATCTTCCGGCGCGCCAAGAGCCGCGCGGGCGTCACCGAAGCCGACAAGGGACACCTCCACCACCGGCTGATGGACCTGGGTCACGGGCAACGCCGGAGCGTCGTCATCTTGTGGACGTGGACGGCCCTGCTGTCGGGGCTGGTGCTCTACCCCGTCTACACCGACAGCGACGACGGTGCCCTGCCCATCGGCATCGCCGCGCTCGCGCTCCTGCTCTACACCGTCCTGCATCCGCGGGCGCGCGACGAACGTCGCGCCCGCAAGGAGACCGTCCGGAAGTGAGTGGGGCGAACGGCCCCTGCTAGCTTGCGACGGTCGCCAGAACGGGTGATTCGGGGAGCAGATTTGCCGCCGCGTGCGCCCGATCAGTAGTTTGCGAATGTATTCACAAGCGGCTCCGATGGTGTGGTTGAAGGGACTCGTCGAACCGTGTTCTCGATGAACGACAAGCGAGCGATGAACCAGGGCTTCGGCGACGGGATGTCCCGCGCGTTCGAACTCGTGGTCACGCCGATGGTGTTCGCGGGTATCGGGTTCCTCGTCGATCTGGTCGCCGGTACCGGCCCCGGGTTCACCATCGCCTTCGCCGTCTTCGGCGTGATCGGCACCTTCGTGCGCATGTGGTACGGCTACGACAACGAGATGCGCACCCACGAGGCGAACGGCGCGTGGGTCCGTCCCGCAGATCGGTTGCAGACGCCGCTCCAGGACGAGAACGACATCTGGAACGCCCGCCGGAGCGACGCATGACGGCCACGGCGACGAGCACCATCGACATCGTCACCGCACCCGGACACGCCGGGCCCGCCGTCGAGGCCGAGATCGTCTCCGACCTGCTCCGTCGAGCGCTGCCCCTCACCCCGATCCCCGTCGCCATCGGCGCAGTCGTCGCCGGCGTCGACGGGGCCATGAGCGCCGGCGTCGGTGTCGCCTTGGTGTTCGTCAACTTCGTGGCCGCGGCCGCCAGCCTCGCCTGGGCCGCCCGCATCAACCTCGGTGTGCTGATGGGCGTCTCGCTCTTCGGCTACCTGCTCCGCATCAGCGCGATGTTCGGCACCGTGCTCCTGCTCCGCAATCTCGACTGGGTGCACGTCGCTGTCCTCGGTTGCACCATCGTCGTCATGCACCTGGGTCTCCTCGCATGGGAACTCAAGTACGTGTCGGCATCCCTCGCCCATCCTGGTCTCAAGCCAAAGAACGACAAGGAGCCCGCCCGGTGATCCCCACCATGCCGGTGTTCAGCCTCGAGTTCCCGCCACTGACGCACATCGTGCAGTGGCCGGCCTTCCTCTTCGAGGACACCGCCTTCGCGATCAACAAGGTCGTGTTGATCTACTTCTTCGCCGCCATCATGACGATGGCGCTGTTCGTCCTCGGGAACAAGAAGCAGCTCGTCCCGAGCGGCGCGCAGAACCTCGCCGAGACCTCGGTCAGCTTCATCGAGGACGAGATCGTCATGCCGACGATGGGCGTCGACGGGATGAAGTACGCGCCGTTCCTGGCGTCGATCTTCTTCTTCGTGCTCTTCACGAACATCTTCGAGATCGTCCCGGTCATCCAGATGCCCGCCTCGGCTCGCATCGCTCTGCCGATGTTGCTGGCGCTCACGGTCTGGTTCGTCTTCATCATCGTGGGCATCATCAACCAGGGCCCGATCGGGTACTTCAAGAACGCGCTGTTCCCCCCCGGTGTCCCGCCGGCGCTGTACATCCTGGTCACGCCCATCGAGTTCGTGTCGACGTTCCTCGTCCGCCCGTTCTCCCTGATGGTGCGGCTCTTCGCCAACCTGCTCGCCGGCCACATCCTGCTCGTCACCTTCGCCGTGCTGTCGTCCGGTCTCGTGATCGGCAAGTGGTACGCCGTGTTCCTGCCGCTGCCGGTGTTCGCCGTGATCTTCTTCACGGCGTTCGAGGTCCTGGTCAGCTTCCTGCAGGCCTACGTGTTCGCTCTGCTCACCGGCGTCTACATCGGCACGTCGTTGCACGCCGAGCACTGATCCACCCGTCCCCACTTCCTCTTCCGTTCCCGTACTTCTCACTTCTCGAAGTCACCCCAAGAAAGGCACCACCATGATCACCGACTCCGGACTCGCCGCCCTCACCTACGGCCTCGGCGCCATCGGCCCAGGCATCGGCATCGGCTACCTCGTCGGTCAGTCCGTGCAGGCCATGGCCCGTCAGCCCGAGGCTGCCGGCATGGTCCGTACCACCATGTTCCTCGGCATCGCGTTCGTCGAGGCCCTCGCCCTCATCGGCTTCGTCGTCTTCTTCCTCGCCGGCTGATCGGAGGCCCACATGAATCGCACCCTCAAGCTGCTCAGCGCAGCACTGATGGGGAGCGCTGCCCTGGTCTTCGTGTCCGCAGGTACTGCTGCGGCCTCGGGCGAGACCATCGGTGCATGCCTCCTCGAAGAACTCGAGATCACGGAGATCGCCGTGGCTCAGGCCGAAGGCCATGAGCTGTCGGCCGAGCTCGAAGAGGTCGCCGAGAAGCACCCCGAGTACGTCACGGCAGCCGAGGATCTGGTTGCGGCCAACGACGGTGACGTCGAGGCCATCGAGGAAGACGCGGAAGGTCGCTACGAGGACTGCCTCGATGCGCCGAACCCGCTGCTCCCCGAGACCAACGAGATCATCTGGGGTTCCGTCGGCTTCGTCGTCGTGTTCCTCTTCCTCGCCAAGTTCGGGATGCCTGCCGCCAAGAAGGCGATGCAGGAACGCTCCGCGAAGATCCAGGGCGACCTCGACGCCGCCGAGGCCGCCAAGGCCGACGCCGAGTCGATCAAGGCCGAGTACGCCGCCAAGGTGGCCGACGCCAAGACCGAGTCCGCTCGCATCATCGAAGAGGCCCGTCAGGCCGCCGATCAGCTCAAGGCCGATCAGCAGACCCGCCTGAACGAGGAACTGGCCACGGCTCGTGCCTCGGCGCAGGCCGACATCGACGCTGCCAAGGGTCAGGCCATGGCCGAACTGCGTGGCGAGGTCTCCGACATCGCCATCGGTGCCGCCGAGGCCGTGGTCGGGGCCAACCTCGACCGTGCCGCCCAGACGCAGCTCGTCGAGGACTACATCAACCGGGTCCAGGCCGGGAACTGATCATGGCGACCGAGCGCGACAACGCATACGCACAGGCGATCGTGGCCGTGGCCGCCGCCGAAGGTGCACTCTCGACGGTGCAGGACGAGTTCTTCGCCGTCGCCCGCGCCGTGTCCGACTCCGACGAGCTCGCCTCGACGTTGTCGGACCAGCAGGCACCGGTCGCCCGCCGTCAGCAGGTCGTCGAGGATCTCCTCGGCGGCAACGCCCACCCGGCCACCGTCGCCCTCGTGTCGATGATCGTCGGTGCCGGTCGCGGCCGTGACCTCCCCGCCATCGCCGAAGCCGTCGTCGCCCTCGGGGCGTCGCAGGTCGGCAAGCAGGTGGCCATCGTCAAGTCTGCGATCGAGCTCTCCGACGACCAGAAGACCCGCCTCGCGGCGGCCCTCCAGCAGTCGGTCGGTTCGCCGGTCGACGTCCGTGTCGTCATCGACCCGAGCGTGCTGGGCGGCCTCGTCGCCCAGGTCGGCGACACCGTCATCGACGGTTCCGTCCGGCGTCGCCTCGACCAGCTCAAGCAAGCGATCTGAGTAAGAAGGATTCCATGACGGATCTCAACATCAACGCTGGCGACATCGCCGCCGCCATCCGCAAGAACCTCGAGGGCTTCGACACGAGCGTCGGCAAGGCCACGGTCGGCACTGTGGCCGAGGTCGGCGACGGCATCGCCCGTGTCACCGGTCTGCCCGGTGCCGCCGTGAACGAACTCCTCGAGTTCGCCGACGGCACCAAGGGCCTGGCCCTGAACCTCGACGAGGAGTCGATCGGTGCCGTGGTGCTCGGCGAGGTCGACAAGATCAACGAGGGACAGCCGGTCAAGGCGACCGGCGAGATCCTCAGCGTCCCCTGCGGCGACGGCCTCCTGGGCCGCGTCGTCGACGCTCTCGGCATCCCCGTCGACGGCAAGGGTCCGCTGACCAACGTCGGCACCCGCCGCATGGAGATCCAGGCTCCGGGCATCATGGGCCGCAAGCCCGTGCACGAGCCGCTCCAGACCGGCATCAAGGCCATCGACGCCATGACCCCGATCGGCCGTGGCCAGCGTGAGCTGATCATCGGCGACCGCAAGACCGGCAAGACCACCGTCGCCATCGACACCATCTTGAACCAGAAGGGTCTCGGGGTGAAGTGCGTGTACGTGGCCATCGGGCTCAAGGAGTCGACGGTCGCCCAGACCGTCAACACCCTGACCGAGCACGGTGCCATGGACTACACGGTCGTGGTCGTGGCCGGCGGTTCCGACCCGGCACCGTTCAAGTACCTCGCTCCCTACGCCGGTTGCGCCATGGGCCAGCACTGGATGGAGAACGGCGAGCACGCCCTCGCGGTGTACGACGACCTCTCCAAGCAGGCCGAGGCCTACCGCCAGGTCTCGCTCCTCCTGCGCCGCCCGCCGGGGCGCGAGGCCTACCCGGGCGACGTGTTCTACCTGCACTCCCGCCTGCTCGAGCGTGCCGCCAAGCTGTCCGACGAGATGGGCGCGGGCTCGATGACGGCCCTGCCGATCATCGAGACCAAGGCCGGCGACATCTCGGCCTACATCCCGACCAACGTGATCTCGATCACCGACGGTCAGGTCTTCCTCCAGGAGGACCTGTTCAAGTCGGGTGTCCGTCCTGCCTTCGACACCGGCCAGTCGGTGTCCCGAGTCGGCAGTGCGGCCCAGATCAAGGCCATGAAGAAGGCCGTGGGCACGCTCAAGGGCGACCTCAGCCAGTTCCGTGAGCTCGAGTCGTTCGCGCAGTTCGGTTCCGAACTCGACGCCGTGTCGCAGTCGGCGCTGGACCGTGGCTACCGCCTGGTCGAGCTGCTCAAGCAGAACCTGAACTCGCCGCTCAAGGTCGAGCAGCAGGTCGTCGTGCTCTACGCCGGCACGCAGGGCTTCCTCGACGACATCCCCGTCGAGGACGTGACCCGCTACGAGGGCGAGATCCTCGAGTGGTTCGCCACCCGGCACGCCGACATCCTCGACGGCATCCGTGACTCGGGCGACATCGCCAGCACCGACGCCCTCGAGGCGGCCATCACCGGCTTCAACGACCAGTTCGTCGCCACCGAGCAGGCCGAGGAGGCCTGAACCGATGGCCGGAGGCAAAGAGCGCGTCCTGCGCCGACGGATCAAGTCGGTCCAGACGACGAAGAAGATCACCAAGGCGATGGAGCTCATCGCTGCCAGCCGGATCGTCAAGTCGCAACAGCGCGTCCTCGCCGCCCGTCCCTATGCCGACCAGATCACCGAGGTGATCCGGAACCTGGCCGCGGCAGGCGCTGGTGGGGGAGCCCCGTTGCTCGCCCAGCGCGACGAGATCCACTCGGTCGCCACCATCGTCATCGGTGGTGACCGCGGACTGTGCGGCGGCTACAACGGCAACGCGATCCGCATGGCCGAGCGCAACATGGCCGCACAACGGCGCGAAGGACAGACCACGGCGCTGGTCACGGTCGGCAAGAAGGTCGAGTCGTACTTCCGGTTCCGCAAGTTCGACATCGAGGCCAGCTTCACCGGCTTCCTCGACGAGCCGACCTACGAAGACGCTCGTGCCATCGCCGCGTCGGTCGTCCCCAAGTTCGAGGACGGCACCTACGACCGGGTCGACATCGTGTACACGCAGTTCTTGTCGGCCGGTACCCAGAAGGTCGTCACCCGCCAGTTCCTCCCGCTCGACACGTCGGGCCTGGTGGACGAGGCCAGCGACGGTCCGGCCGCGGACTACGAGTTCGAACCCGGCCCCGATGCCATCCTCGAGAACATCTTGCCCCGGTACGCCGAGGCCCGTCTGTTCTCCGCCCTCCTCGAAGGTGCCGCCAGCTTCTTCGCCGCCCAGCAGCGGGCGATGAAGTCGGCCACCGACAACGCAGAAGAACTCATCATCAAGCTCTCGCGTGAGATGAACCGTGTCCGCCAGGACGCCATCACGACCGAGATCATGGAGATCGTCTCCGGCGCCGAAGCACTCCGCGCCGGTGATTCCGACGGGATGGACCTCATTCCCGACAACGCACTCGCCATCGGCGACCTCATGGTCGACACCCTCGGCTACAACCGCTAGGAGCACCCTCGATGACCGTCACCGAATCCACCGGAACCGAGACCACCGAACTGAAGTCCGGGCGCGTCGTGGCCATCGCCGGCCCCGTCGTCGACGTCGAGTTCCCTGCCGGCTCACTGCCCGACATCAACTCGGCACTCGAGATGACCATCAGCGTCGGCGGCACCGACATCGTCGTCGTGGCCGAGGCCGCCCAGCAGCTCGGCGCCAGCCGTGTCCGTGCCATCTGCATGAAGCCGACCGACGGCCTCGTCCGTGGCACCGAGGTCCGCAACCTCGGACACCCGCTGCAGATGCCCGTCGGCGACGGCGTCCTCGGCCACGTGCTCAACGTGCTCGGCGAGCCCCTCGACGTGCCCGAGCTCGACGCTTCCAAGATCGACGGCTACCGCCCGA
Organism: Acidimicrobiales bacterium; assembly: GCA_041601775.1. Classification (GTDB taxonomy): domain Bacteria; phylum Actinomycetota; class Acidimicrobiia; order Acidimicrobiales; family Salinilacustritrichaceae; genus Salinilacustrithrix. The sequence goes on along the minus strand of JBFIHN010000083.1, from coordinate 653 downwards.
TCCACCGCCCGGCCCCGGACTTCGCCGACCTCGCTCCGAAGAAGGAGGTCTTCGAGACCGGCATCAAGGTCATCGATCTCCTCACCCCCTACCTCCAGGGCGGCAAGATCGGTCTCTTCGGTGGTGCCGGCGTGGGCAAGACCGTGCTCATCACCGAGATGATCAACCGTGTCGCCAGCCAGTTCGGTGGCGTGTCGGCGTTCGCCGGTGTGGGAGAGCGGACCCGTGAGGGAACCGACCTCTTCATCGAGATGGGCGAGACGATGATCGACGACAACACGTCGGTCCTCGACAAGGCCGCCCTCGTGTTCGGCCAGATGGACGAGCCCCCGGGCGTGCGTCTCCGTGTCGCCCTCTCCGCGCTCACCATCGCGGAGTACTTCCGTGACGAGCGCGGCCAGGACGTGCTCCTGTTCGTCGACAACATCTTCCGCTTCGTGCAGGCCGGTTCCGAGGTGTCCACCCTCCTCGGCCGCATGCCGTCCGCTGTGGGTTACCAGCCCACCCTCGCGGACGAGATGGGCACCCTCCAGGAGCGCATCACGTCGACCAAGGGTCGCTCGATCACGTCGCTGCAGGCCGTCTACGTGCCTGCTGACGACTACACCGACCCGGCGCCGTTCACCACCTTCACCCACCTCGACGCCACGACC
>JBFIHN010000082.1:0-10846 GCA_041601775.1 Acidimicrobiales bacterium | reverse complement strand
GGTCGTGGACCGGCTTCCCGGGGTCGCTCTCGATCACGGTCTGGATCCGACCAGGGCAGCGATCATCACGGAGGTACGCCTCCCTCGTGTCCTGCTCGCTTCTCTGGTCGGTTCCGTCCTGGCGACGGCGGGTGGCGCCTACCAGGCGACGTTTCGCAACTCGCTCGCCGATCCGTTCCTGCTCGGCGCAGCCGCGGGGGCGGGGCTCGGGGTGACGGTGGCGCTGACCGGTGCGGGCTCCGAGCTCGGGGACTCCGGGACAGCGGTGACAGCAGCTGCGTTCGTGGGAGCGATGGTCGCCGTTGCCCTCACCTATGGCCTCGGATCGAGCGCGAGCGAGCGGACCGGGGCCTCCCTGATCCTGGCCGGCGTCGCCGTGGCTGCGTTGTTGAGCGCACTCCAGAACCTCCTCCTCCAGCGGGACGACGAATCGATCCGTGACGTCTACGCCTGGCTGCTGGGCCGGTTCAACGTCGCCGGGTGGGACGAGGTCCGTCTGCTCGTCCCCACTGCGTTCGTCAGCCTGACCGTGTTGGTGTTGGCCAGCCGACGCCTCGATCTCCTCGCGCTCGGCGACGACGAGGCCCACTCGCTCGGTGTCGATGCCGGCCGGCTCCGCCTGGCGGTGGTCTCGGCCGCAACGCTCGCGACCGCTGCTGCGGTGGCGGTCAGTGGGCTCATCGGCTTCGTCGGCATCGTCATCCCCCACGCCATCCGTCTGCGAGTCGGGCCGAGCTACCGGAGGATCCTTCCGTTGTCGCTCATCCTCGGCGCCCCGTTCCTGTGTCTGGCCGACCTGCTGGCCCGCACGCTTCTGTCGCCCGCCGAGATCCCCATCGGGGTCATCACCGCGGTCGTCGGCGCCCCGTTCTTCTTGTCGCTCCTGCGCCGCAGCCGGGTCCGGCCGACGTGAACGGACCGACATGAGGCCCGCCATCTATGCCACGGGGGTCACCGTCGAGGTCGACGGCACCAGACTCGTGGGACCGGCCGATCTCACGGTGGGTGTCGGCCACTGGGTGAACATCATCGGTCCCAACGGTGCCGGCAAGACGACGTTGTTGCGCGCGATCTGCGGCTTGCAGGCTGCGTCTGGCCGGCTCGAGATCGCGGGGCGGCCGCTGGCGCAGATGACCCGACGCGAGCGCAGCCGCCACATCGGCTACGTCCCCCAGCAACCGGTCATGCCCGCAGGCATGACCGTCGAGCAGTACGTGCTGCTGGGCCGGAGCCCGCATGTCGGAACACTCGGATCGGAGGGTCCTGGGGACTTCGCCGCCGTGACCGCCACGCTGCAACGCCTCGACCTCGAGCGACTCGCCAACCGCACCCTCGACACCCTCTCCGGCGGTGAGCGTCAGCGCGCCAACATCGCCCGTGCGCTCGCGCAGGAACCACGACTCCTCCTGCTCGACGAGCCCACGACCGCCCTCGACATCGGCCACCAACAAGACGTGCTCGAACTCATCGACGACCAGCGTCGACAGCTCGGCCTCACCGTGGTGTCGACCATGCACGACCTCACCCTCGCCGCCCGCTACGGCGACGACGTGGTGCTCCTCGCGGGAGGCATCGCCGTCGCCGACGGCCCCCCGATCCAGGTCCTCACCGGCCCGCATCTGTCCACCCACTACGGCGCCCACGTCGACGTGATCGAACATGCGGGCAGCCTCGTCGTGGTGCCCATCCGCCAACCCGCCGAATCCCCAGGAGCATCCGATGCCTGAACGCGATGCAGACGACATCCCCACCGCCGACCCGCGGCCCACGGAGCTCGAACGAGCGCCCTCTCTGGTCCTCGTCAACACCGGCCCGGGCAAGGGCAAGACCACCGCGGCCATGGGCGTCGTCCTACGCGGCATCGCCCGAGGTTGGCCGATCGGGGTCGTCCAGTTCCTCAAGTCCGGGGTGTGGCGCACGGGCGAGGAGCAGCTCTGCAGACAGCTCGGTGTCGACTGGTGGGTCGAGGGAGAAGGCTTCACCTGGCTGTCCGAGGACCTCACGGTCGACGAGGCGGTGGCTGCGGGCGCGTGGGACAGGGCCCGGTCGCTCATCTCGGCCGGGGACCACCAACTCGTCGTACTCGACGAGGTCACCTACCCGGTCAACTGGGGCTGGATCGATCTCGACGACGTGGTCGACACGATCCGCAACCGGCCAGATCACGTCAACGTCGTGATCACCGGACGAAAGGCGGCGCAAGCACTCATCGAGCTCGCCGACACCGTGTCGGAGATCACCGACGTGAAGCACGCGTATCGGTCGGGGATCAGGGCGAAGAAGGGCATCGACTTCTGACCGCGGCGGCGACGAACGCCTCGACGAGCGACGGGTCGCCACCGGCGTGATGATGCACATAGGTGGCCAACAGCGTCGGGCTGGCGAAACCGTCGACACCCGAACGGTGCGGGCTCGAGATGCGGAGCGCGTCACCCGTTGGGGCACAGGTCGAGTAGTGGAACTCGTGCCCGCGGAACGTCGAGCCCGCACGGCCGACGACCGAGTCGACGGTCGTCGTCGCCCTCCGGTAGCCGAGGGTGAGGCGTCGACCGAGCGTGGCCTTCGTGGACAGGGCCCCGACCATCGAGCGACCGTCGAGCTCGTCGGCGAGCCAGAGGAGCCCGCCGCACTCGGCCCACGTCGGGAGGCCGTCGCCGATGCGGCGACGGACGTCGAGGAGCAACGGCGCGTTGGCGGACAGTTGCTCTCCGAAGACCTCCGGGAAGCCACCCCCGACGAACAGCGCGTCGACGTCGACCGGGACCGTCGGGTCGTGCAGGGGATCGAACGGAACGATCTCCGCGCCAGCGGCCGCCATGGCCTCGAGATTGTCGGTGTAGGCGAAGGTGAACGCCGGTCCGCCGGCCACGCCGATCCGGCACCGACCGATGGGTCCGGGTACCACCGGACCGCTCGTCGGCCTGTCCGCCGCCGACCGTGCCAACCGCATCACCCCGTCGAGATCGATGTGGTCGGCAACCATCGCTGCGAGCCGGTGGAGCGATCGGCCGACCTCCCAGGGTCGTTCGGCGACCGGCACCAGGCCGAGGTGACGGTCGCGCCACGTGAGCCGATCGTCCCGTGGCACGCATCCGAGGACCGGTAGTCCCAAGGGCTCGAGCGCCGCCCGGATCAGGGACTCGTGGCGCTCGGACCCGACCCGGTTGCAGATCACGCCGCCCAGATGCACGCGCGCGTCGTGGTCGCGGAAGCCGCGAACGACGGCGGCGATCGACGAGCTCATCGCCGCGGCGTCGACCACGAGCACGACCGGGGCGTCGAGCAGCACGGCGACGTCGGCAGTCGACGAGGGCGTTCCGTCGTCCGCGCCGTCGAACATGCCCATCACCCCTTCGGCGACGAGGACGTCGGCGTCCTGTGCGGCGCGACCGGCGAGCCCGGCGATCGCGTCCGGGCCGCACAGCCACGGGTCGAGATTGCGGGGCGGTCGACCGGTGGCCAATGCGTGATAGCCGGGGTCGATGAAGTCGGGGCCGATCTTGGCGTTGGCGACCACGAGCCCCCGACCGCGAAGCGCAGCCATGAGCCCGGTGGCGATCGTGGTCTTGCCGACGCCGGACGCCACCCCGGCGACGACGATGCGGGCGCCGAGTGTGGTCATCGGGTCAGCGGGCGCGATCGCTGGTCGTGATCTCGTCGTCGGGAGTCACGTCGTAGTCGGTGGGATCGAACACGTTGGCGGTGATCGGTGCGGGTACGTCGCCCGTGGCACCCGCCGTGATCCAGCACCGAAGCGCCTCCACCGCGGCGTCGTCGACGAGTCGGAACCAGGTCGTTGCCAGCGGCCTTCCCGGCCGATCGGTGTCGCGATGACGTACTGCGACGATGTCCCGCTCGGAGCAGGGGCCGAGGCAGTTCGTCAGCGTCAGCCGGCCGGCGGGCAGACGCTGCGCCGCTCCGCGGAGGATCTCGACGTGGTCCACGGCGCGCGTGCCGTCGTCGGTTCCGCAACAGCAACCCCGGCAGACGAGCACGCTCGCGGTCGCCGTCACCGGGGCGACCGCGCGAACGATCGGACGGTCTGGGTGATGTGGGCCGGCGCGAGGTCGGAGACCGCGACGTGACGTGCCCCCATGGCGTCGGCAAGTCGGCCTGCCAGGCCCAGTCGGTTGGCGCCGTGCTCGCAGTCGAGGACCAGGCCGTCGACGGCGGATCGGGTGAAGTCGGCCGCGACCTCGAGCGCGGCGTCGAGCCCACCAACACCCGTCGCCCGGCCGTCGGTGAGGACGGCGACGAGGGCGTCCGTCGTGTCATCCGTGGCCCGTTCGCCGACCCGAAGCGCCTCCCGGAGCCCGAGGGCCAGGGGCGTCTCCCCGCCCGTGAGGAGCCCGTCGATGCGGTTGCGGGCCACCTCGATGCTGCCCGTCGGCGTGAGCACGGTGGTCGCCGCGTCGCCCCGGAACGTGACCAGCCCCACCTTGTCCCGGCGCTCGTAGGCGTCGGCCAGCAGGCCGAGCACCGTGCCCGACGCCGCGTCGGCCCGGTCGGGTGCGCCCATCGAGCCGCTGAGATCGACGCACAGGACGATGACCCGCGATCGTGGTGCCACGCGGACTGCCGTACGCAGGTCGGACCCGTCCAGCGTTGCGTCGGGGTCGAGGTGGCGGCGGGCCGCCGCCGCCCGCACGGTGGGAACGACCGCGATCGGCGATGCCCGACCGGCCGGCTCGTCGCGGACCATCCGGCCGCGTGATGACCGGTCGCTGTTCACGGGAGCCGACGGTGGGCGGCGGGCGGAGCCGACGACGAACGGCCGCTCGGGACCAGCACCGGGCCCCCGCTCCGGTGCGTCGTCCTCGTCGGCACGCTCGTCGACGTCACCGGGGTCCACGCGATCGAGTGCGTCCTGTACCGCGCGTTCGATCTCGTCGGGTGGCGTCACCGGAGGATCGAAGGGACCGCGCCGGCTGCGGTGGGTCAGCACGAGGGGCGCGACCCGACGGAGATCATCGAGCGTGGGCTCGTCACGACCGTCGAGGACGGCGAGCGCGGCCGATGCCCGACACAGGGTGAGATCGGCCCGCAGTCCTTCGGCGCCGACCTCCACCGCCAGTCGGCTGGCCGCCTCGAGCACCTCGTCCGAGACCTCGATGCCTGGTCCTCGGTCACCCAGGTCCGTGTCCGGAGACGGCGGTGCCGACCAGGACGGATCAGCGGGGATGTCGGTCCTGCCTCCCGCATCGAACGACAGGCGTCGGCGGACGGCCTCGACCCGGTCGGCGATCGCGGTCGGCGCGGTGACCTCGACGCACAAGCCGAACCGGTCGAGCAGCTGGGGGCGGAGCTCGCCCTCCTCGGGGTTCATCGAGCCGATGAGCACGAAGCGGGCAGCGTGGCGATGGGAGACACCGTCTCGCTCGACCACGTTCTCGCCCGACACCGCCACGTCGAGCAGGACGTCGACGAGGTGGTCGGGAAGCAGATTGATCTCGTCGACGTAGAGGACGCCTCCGTCGGCCAGGGCGAGCAGACCGGGTTCGAAGCGGATGTCGCCACCGGTGAGTGCGGCTCGCGTGTCGAGGGTGCCGACGACGCGGTCCTCCGTGGCCCCGAGGGGGAGATCGACGAACGGTGCATCGCCCAACAGGGCGGCGAGCCCGCGTGCCAGCGTCGTCTTTGCCGAACCCTTCTGGCCCCGGAGCAGCACCCCGCCGATCAACGGGTCTCGTGCGGCGAGGCGGAGCGCCAGCTTGGCGTCGCCCTGGCCGACGACCGCATCGAAGGGGAACGCCGTTCCCTCGCCGGCGCTCACCGCGACTCCTCCCAGCCCTCGGCCTCGAGGACGGCGTCGGTGAGGGTCTTGCGGGCGACGTCGGAGGCGTCCCACATCTCGCGGGCGGCGGCCTCGAGGAGTCGCTCGGCGATCGATCGCAACGCCCACGGATTGGATCGTTCGAAGAACTCGCGCATGTGGGGGTCGGCCACGTAGGCCTCGGTGACCTTGTCGTACATCCAGTCCTCGACGATGACGTCATCGTCGTTGGAGGCGACGGCGTCGTAGCCGAAGAGGTAGTCGACGGTGGCGGCGAGTTCGAAGGCGCCCTTGTAGCCGTGGTCCCGCATGGCGCCGATCCACTTGGGGTTGAGGACCCGGCTGCGCACGACACGGGCCGCCTCCTCCTTGAGCGAGCGGACCTTGGGGTCGGCAGGGTCGGCCGAGTCGCCGATCCATGCCTTGGGTGCCGAGCCGGTCAGCGCCCGTACTGCGGCGACCATGCCCCCGTGGTCCTGCAGGTAGTCGTCCGAGTCGAAGATGTCGTGTTCGCGGTTGTCCTGGTTCTTGACCGCGACCTCGATCACCGCGAACCGTCGGCGCATGCCGTCGGGGTCGGCCTCACCGTGCCGACCCCGTCCGTAGGCGAAGCCCGACCAGGCGAGGTACACCTCCGCGAGGTCGGCCTGGGTCCGCCACGATCCCTGTTCGAGCACGGGCAGGATGCCGGAGCCGTAGCCGCCGGGCGGCGGCCCCCAGAGGCGAGCGTCGTCGGCGCCGGCGGCGGCGACGGGATTCTCTTCGGTGGGCTCATCGAGTGCAGCGACCAGGGCCACGGCGTCGTCGAGCAGCTCGATGACATGGGGGAAGGCATCCCGGAAGAACCCGCTGATGCGCAGGGTGACGTCGACACGAGGTCGTCCCAGTTCGTCCAGCGAGATGACCTCGAGGCCGGTGATGCGCCGGCTCTGTTCGTCCCAGGTCGGCTTCACGCCGAGCAGGGCGAGGGCCTCGGCGGCATCGTCGCCGCTGGTCCGCATGGCCGCGGTGCCCCACAGCACGAGACCGACGGTCTTGGGATACTCGCCGGTCTCGTGGAGGTGGCGTTCGACGACACCGTCGGCCAGCGCAGCACCGACCTCCCATGCCAGAGGAGACGGGATGCCCTTGGGGTCGACCGAGTAGAAGTTCCGCCCCGTCGGCAGGACGTTGGCTGCGCCCCGGCTCGGGGCCCCGCTCGGACCGGCGGGCACGTGCTCGCCGCGGAGACCGCCGACCAGGTTGGCGATCTCGTCCGGCGTGTCGCGTAGGTCGGGAACCAGACGATCCGCGATCCAGCGCAGTGTCGGGTCCGGTGTCGACCCGGCGTCCCAACCCTCGGCGGCGAGCGCCTCGACGCGCCGTCGACACTCGTCCTCGACACGGTCGGTCTCGACCCGGCCGGCGTTCGCGAGGTCGATGCCGAGGTGGCCGGCGACGGTCGCTCGCAGCGACGGCACCGACCCCTGCGGCAGGCGTGTCACCGCGAGCACCAGGTCGATCAGCGTCTCGTCGGCCGGCACCTGCCCGAGGATGTGGAGCCCGCCCCGGATCTGCGCGTCCTTGAGGGCGCACAGATAGCCGTCGACATGCAGGACGAGGTCCCCGAACGCGTCTTCGTCGTCGGGAGCCTCGTCGCCGAGGTCGAGGTCTCGGTGGATCTCGGCCGAGACGATGACGTCCCACACCTGCGACCGGAGCGCCGGTGCCTTCGCCGGGTCCATGGCCTCGGCGTTGGCGAGCGCGTCGAGGAGCTGCTCGAGGCGGGCGAGGTCGTCGTAGGTGTCGGCCCGGGTCAGCGGTGGCGGCAGGTGGTCGATGACCACGGCGTGGATACGGCGCTTGGCCTGGGTTCCCTCGCCGGGATCGTTGACCACGAACGGGTAGAAGAACGGCACGTCGGCCACGGCCGCATCCGGATGGCAACCCGCCGACAGTGCGAGCGCCTTGCCGGGCAGCCACTCGACGGTGCCGTGCTTGCCGAGATGCACGATCGCATCGGCACCCCAACCCCCCGCTTCTCGGGAGGACGCGAGCCACCGGTAGAACGCGAGGTAGTGGTGCGGGGGCGGGAGGTCGGGAGCGTGGTACGTCGCGATCGGGTCGGCACCGAACCCCCGTGGCGGTTGGATGGTGACCACGACGTTGCCGAGGTCGAGACCCGGGAAGTGCAACGCCCCGTCCCGGACGTAGACCTCGCCCGGCGCCGGACCCCACAGACGCTCGACCTCATCGCGGGAGTCGTCGGGCATCCCGGCGAACCAACGGCCGTAGGTGTCGGCGTCGAGCGCGCCGACCGCGATGGCTGCCTGGGCGTCGGTGAGCGTGGCGTGGTCGTAGGTGAACGTGTCGGCCAGCTCGGCCATCATCGAGTCGCCGTCGTCCGGGATGCGGTCGACGACGACCCCGTCGGTGCGCAGCGCACCGAGGAGTTCGATGGCCGACGCCGGCGTGTCGAGCCCGACGGCGTTGCCGAGGCGGGCACGCTTGGTCGGATACGCCGACAAGACGATGGCGACGCGCCGCTCGTGCGCCGGGGTACGGCGGAGACGGGCCGTCCGCACTGCGAGCGAGGCCAGTCGGGCCGCTCGTTCCGGATGGGCCCGGGTGGCGAGGATCTCACCGTCGTCGTCGTCATCGACGATCTCCTTGAACGCGTACGTCGGACCGATGATGCGCCCGTCGAACTCGGGGATGGCCACCCCCGACGCGACGTCGAGCGGGCTCAGTCCTGCATCGTCGCTGGCCCACTCGGCCCGCGGCCGGCTGGACGCAGGTGACTGGATGACGGGGATGCCGAGTTCGTCGAGGCCCGGCACCGACCACGCGTCGCCTCCGTCGCGGGTCGAACCGGCGGCCAGCGTCGAGGTGATGATGACGTCGACACCGACGTCGCGACAGCAGTCGAGCGCGGGGACCGCCCCGGTCTCGTCGGGTCGCAACGAGTAGGTCCAGATGGCGACGGCGTCGCCACCCGCCACGTGGATCGCGTCGCACAGGTCCCGTACATAGCTGGTGTTCCCGGCGACCAGATGAGCGCGGTAGAACACGACGCCGACGAGTGGGCGTGCATCGTCGCGTGCCTCCAGGCTCGGGCCGAGTCCGGCACCGTCCCATACGCCGTGGTGGTCGAGGACCATGGGCGGCTCGAACCCGAACCCGGTCATGGTCACGGTGTCCGACAGGAAGCGCAGCAGGTTGGCGATGTTCCGGGGACCTCCGGCGTAGAGGTACCGGTGCGCCTCGGCGACGACACCCGCGGGCACGGTCGAACGGGCGAGGAGCTCGGGATCCGTGTCGAACTCGCCCCCGACGGCGACCAGCGGCACGTCGGCGTCCTCGCACTGCCGGCACAGCCGTGCGAATCCCTCCTCCCAGAGTTCGATGCCACCGAGGAGCCGGACGACGACGAGACGAGCGCCGGTCACGTCGGGCACGTCGTCGATCCGGTCTGGGTGAAACCAGCCGACCGGGCCGAGGTCGTGCGGGAGGTCGTCGATGACGGACCGTAGGGCGAGCAACTCGGTGTCGGTGTTCGCGCCGAAGACGATCATTCCGCTACCTCCGCCAGGAACCTGGCGTAGCGCGCCTGGCGCTCCTCGGGGCTCCACAACGAACAGTCCTCGCATCGGGAGCCGGACTCGGTCTTGTACCAGAGGCAGCAGGCTGACCGCTCCCATGCCCACGCCGAGCCGACGGGCTCGATCCGGCCCGATCCCGAGAGCTCCGGTCGGGCGACGGCGAGGAACGCTGCGAACCGGTCGCGGATCTCGGCACGACGCAGCGGCAACGGACCCATGAACGCACCGAACGACGACGCGAACCCGGCACCGACGTTGCTCCACAACAACGGCTCGCCCACACGACACGCGGCATGCGCGGTGTCGACCAACGAGGCGAGGTGACCGTCGACGACCGCGTCGTGCAGTTGCGTCAACGGGTCGCCGGCGGAGCGCACACGCAAGTCGTCGAAGTGCACGGCGTTGGGTCGGGCGCGGCCCAATGCGATGGACATCCTGGCCGGGTCGACGTCCAACACGAGGTCGTCGAGAAGCCAACCGCCGACCGCGACCGAGGCCACGCGAAACGCGTATCCCTGGACGAACAGCGACATCGCGACGTCGTCGCGGTCGGTGCCGCGGTCTGCGGCCGTTGATCGGACCAGAGCCAGCAGGTGGTCCGGATCGGAGGTCAGGGGCGAGCACGGCAACCAGTCGTCACGGTCGGTGTCTCCGACCGTGACGCGCAGGTAGTCGACCGTGGACAGCACCCGCTCGAGGGTGTCGGCGGCGGTCATCGCTCAGCCTCGGACGAGGTCGCGTCTGTCGATCGCCGCGATCGCGGCGGCGGTGTCGCGATCGAGCAGCCAGCCGAGCCCGAGTCCCAGACCCGCCCAGAGGATGGCCAGCCCGCCGAGCGAGCGGATCCGGAACTCCCACACCAGCGCAGCAGGGACCTCGGGAGCGATGGTGTCCGGTGTCCCCGGTAGCAGGACCAGGATCAGGCCGTACACCACGGCCGTGATCGCGGTCATCGCCACGATCTGTGTCGAACGGTCCATCCGCTGCCCCATCATCTTCGCGACCCGGAACAAGCCGACGGCCGCGACAACCGACAAGACGATGACACCCAGGTACTGCACGGTTCGTTCGTCGACGGTGTCGGGGTCACCGACCGCTGGCGGATTGGCCGGGTACTTGATCGCGGGCATCAGGGCCACCGCGCCGAAGGACACGGCGGCGAGCCACACCGAACGGACGAGATCCGTCGCGCCAGGCAGCCGATGCCGGAGCCTGGCGAACACGACACCGAAGATGCAGGACACGACCCCGGCGTAGGCGAGGTTGGCGGCGACACCACCGGCGGTCTGCTCGTCCCGGTCGAACAGTGGCTCGTCGTCCTCGGCTCCGGGTACGACGGGTTGCGTCGCGGCGAGGGATTCCTCGACCTCGATCGCCTCGTCGACCGTCGGTTCGACGACGAAGTACATGTATGCGCCCATGAGCACGCCGACGGCCATTCCGGCCGTGAGGGCGCGCTTGAGCACCGTGGCGAAGTTGATCTGCATGTTCC